>JAFMIX010000237.1 GCA_017853785.1 Verrucomicrobiales bacterium | reverse complement strand
GGGAGAAGTATTCGCCGGCCATCTTGCCGTAGCCGGTGGCATCGCCGAAATCGAGCTGCTGCCGGGCCGTGGCGCCGGGGATGCTGATTTTGACGGGAACATTTTGTCTGGAGATTTTCACGGGCGTTTCGCGATTTTCAAGGTGCCAATATTGTGTGACAGATGCAATACAAATTCTCATTTTCCCAATTCTGGGTTTAGGTCCACTGGATGGGTTATGGATGAATTACCTTCCCCACACCTGGCTGCATTGCATGAGAATTTCAATCGAAGGACTTGGGCATGGTGAAGCAGACCGATTTTGCGGTTCACGGTCAAACTGACATCAAAACTCATAAAAGCCTTTTTGGCGTGTAAAACGCCAGCGCAGTGTTAGCTGGGTTGCAATCCATAAAAACAAGTTTCGACCTGGGGTTCACTGATGCCCTGTCTCATCACTCAAAACACCGTCGTGGATGATGGCGTGCTGAACGGCATCGCCCATATCCCACCGAATATCTCGCCCAACTGGTCGAGCCGCTTTTCTTCCAAAAACTCCAGGACCAGGATTTCCTGCGCATCGGCACCCGGCTCACGCAAAAATCTTATGACGAGGGCGGATGGCCCAGCGGCGGAGTCAGCAGCGACAATCAAACCCGGCAAATCATCGGCAAAGGACACAACACCCCGGGCGGCAACGTGCCTTTGCCAGGGTGATGGGGCTTGACTGCCAACCGCGCTTCGCTGAGGCTCCCCGAAACAAACCCCATCATTTAAAATATGAAAAAACAAAATTGCTGGTTAGCGCTTCTCTCCTTTGCATTGATGATCTACGCGGCTGGCTGCGGCAGGCCGCAGGAGACCAAGAGCATACGGGTGGCGGTCTCGCCTGCATCGCCCCCGATGCTGTTTGAGGAGGGCGGCCAGACCAAAGGCGCCGATCTGGAACTTTTCGATGGGTTCTGCAAAGCCAAAGGTTACACCTACAAGATCACCACCTATGACTGGCAGGGCATGCTGGGGGCGGTATCCAGCAAGCAGGCGGATATAGCCTTCTCCGGCATCTCCATCACCGAAAAACGCAAGCAGGTAATGGACTTCTCCCAACCCTACTTCGACAACGCCTGGAACCTCGTCGCGCTGACCAGTCGCAATATCAAGGTGGAACAACTCGATCAGTTGAAGCCCTACTCCATCGGCTACCCCCGCGGCATGGCTTACAGCGACCTCATCAAGAACGAATGGGAACCTCAGGGCTACTACGCCGTCGGCGATGCCAAACTCTACCCGAGCTACAACGAAGTGGTGGCTGACCTGCAAAATGGCAACCTGGATCTCGCATTCATCGAGGAACCGGTTCTGGCCGATTTCATCAACAAGAAAAAGCTGCCGATCAAGAAGGCCTATTCCGTCACCGGCAAGGACCAGCTTGGTTTTGCCTTTGCCCAGGGCTCGCCCCTGCGCGCGGAATTTGATGCCTACCTGACCGAACTCGGGCCGGAAAAGATCAAGGCCGTCATCGACAAGTGGATGAATTAATCTCCACATGATGGCGGCATGAGGTTCTCCGAGACACTGCTCCAACTGAGCTCAGGCGTGGGATACACGGCGCTGGTCACGGTGACATGCTGTGCCACCGCCCTTGCAGTGGGCCTCTTCACCGCGGCGATTCGGCGGGTGTTCCCGCTGCCCGGCATCGTCCGGGTCATTGATCTGTTTACTTTTGTGTTCCGCAGCGTCCCCGTGCTGGTGCTGCTGTTTCTGGTCTACTTCGGCCTGCCAGAGGCGGGCATTCGCATATCGCCCTTGGTTGCCATGATGTGCAGCCTCGGAATTATCGCCGGGGCCTATCTGTGTGAAGTCTTCCGGGGCGCTCTGGATGCAGTCGATGCCACCGAGATCATGGCCGCGCAGGCAATGGGCCTGTCCCGCCGGCAGGTCTTTGTCCATATCGAACTGCCGCAGATGCTGCGGTTTTCGGTCCCCGGCATGGTCAATGAATTCACCAACGTGCTCAAATACTCGCCCTTCGCCTATACTGTCGGCATCCCGGAAATAACCAAGCAGGCGCTGGCGCTTTCCGCCGCCACCCTGCACGGTGTCGAGATCTATCTGGCAACGGGCATCCTGTATTTTCTTGTCTACCGCCTGCTGCTCGTCGGAGTCCGCCAGCTCGAACACCGCTTTCAGGTGCCCGGTATCGGGGCGGCACATCTTCAGGAACAATCCATTTAAACCATGGCTCTCTTCGAGATACGTTCCCTCAGAAAACAGTTTAACGATCACCAAGTCCTCAAGGGCGTGGACTTGGATGTCATGGAGGGCGAGGTCAAGGTGGTCATGGGCCCTTCCGGCTGCGGCAAATCCACGCTGTTGCGCTGCCTGAACCGGCTGGTCGAGCCCTGCGCCGGCAGTATCCGTTTCCGTGGAGAGGAAGTCACCGGCTCCGGAGTCAACGTACGCGCCCTGCGCCAGCAGATCGGCTTTCTCTTTCAGCAATTCGCCCTCTACAGGCACCTCACTGTTTTGGATAATACCACCCTTGCCCTGCGCAAGCTCAAGGGCATGAAAAAACAGGACGCCGCAGAACGCGCATTGCACGAACTCGACCGGTTGGACATGGCCGGTCACGCCCACAAACATCCCGCCCACCTCTCTGGCGGACAGAAACAGCGCGTCGCTCTGGCGCGCGCGCTGGCCATGGACCCGGCGGTCATCCTCCTGGACGAACCCACCTCCGCCCTCGACCCCGTAATGGCCCGCGAGGTCGCACAGCTCATCCGCAAACTTCACAGCGAACGCGTGACCATGCTGTGCGTCACCCACGATGTTGAATTCGCCTCGGCCATCGCCGAGCGCGTCACGTTTCTCAACCAGGGCCTGGTGCAGGCCGAAGAACGCCTATGCGTCCTCCAGAATAATCATGAACACCCCGCCATCCGCGAGTTTTTCATGACAGAGAAACGGACCCCATGAACCTGTGGACCGCATTTGGTCGCGATTTGATCGAGCAAAGCCCACTCATCCTGGGCGGGCTGCGTGATTCGCTCCTTTTGACCGCCATCATCAGCCTCACCGGGTTCTTTCTCGGGCTGGTTGTTTTCTACTTGCGCCATTGCCCAGTCGCGCTGATCCGCATGATCACACGCGGATACATCTCCTTTTTCGTTGGGATGCCATTGATCGTGCTGCTCTTCCTCATGTATTACGGACTGCCGCAGTGGGGCGTGAGGTTGACTCCCTTCACCGTGGCCGTCATCGGGTTCACCTTCAACGTTGCCGCCTACAACGCCGCCTACCTCACTACCGCCTATCAGGCGCTGGATGCTTCGGAACTCGAAGCCGCGCGCGCAGCCGGCTTCCGCCCGTTCCCGATCTTCCGGTTCATCACCCTGCCCCAGGTCCTCAGGCTCTCCGTGCCCGCCCTCACCAATCAGGTCATCCGCAACCTCAAAGACAGCTCCGTCGCCTTTCTGATCCAGTTCAACGACTTCTTTTCCCGCGTGCAGGAACTTGCCGCCACAAACTTCATGTTTTTCCGGTCGTATCTATTTGCCGCGATCGTCTACCTGCTGCTCGTAATGATTCTGGTCCTCATCGCGCGTCAGGTGGAACGGCGCGTCATGCTGCCCGGCGTCTATACCCCGCCTGAAAACCTGAACCCCACGGCCAACTGAACATTCAACCTGGAACTTCGATGAGCGCATATCTCATAACCCGGAACAGCATCGCGGAGGATGGCGTGCTGAACGGCATCGCCCACATCCCCACCGAGCATCTTGTAAAACTGGTCGATCCGGAATTCTTCCGAAAACTGGAGGACCAGGATTTCATGC
>JAFMIX010000236.1 GCA_017853785.1 Verrucomicrobiales bacterium | reverse complement strand
CGCGGCAGCACCATCAGGTTCGAGGCCGTAGGGGCGATGTTTGTGACGGGCTTTGAATGATTGATGATCAAAGGCGGATTCGTTTTGACGACCACCACCACCGGCGGCGCGGGCTTGGGTGGGGCGGCCGGCGCCGGCGGCTTGGAAAATTCTGGAAGCTTGATCGGCCCGTTCGCGGCGTTGACGGTGCAATGGATGATTTTGCCGCCGGCCGCCTGCAGCACCGTCAGAAACGGCACCTGGGCCCGCCGCAATTCTTCGCGGTGTCGGGTGAACACCCGGTTGATCACCGCATCGAACGGCGTGCCGGCGATCAATTCCGAACCATCCGAAAAAATCAGGATGGTCAACCGCTCGGAGTCGGCGATGACCGGGGCGAGGTTCGAGACCACGGTTTGCAGTCGCGCCCCGCCGGCGGTTTTTTGCTTACCCAAAAAGACATCCACCCGCTGCGCCAAGGCCGTCGCCGTTTCCGCCGACCAGACTTGCATGGGAAAATCGCCGGCGTGCAGCGTGTCGTTGTAAGTCCACAGGCCCAGCGTATCGCCGCGCTGCAATTGACCGCTCATCTTTTCCGTCAACAGCGTCTGGACGCACTGCAGGACCGCTGGGAGCAACGGCTTCATCGCCTTGGAGGTCTCCACCACCAGCAGATAGCGGTTGCCCTGCGGCGCACTTGCGCCCGGGGCCGCACCGGCCGGCGCGCCCGCGCCCAGCCACATCAGACCGCAAACGAGGAGACCGATTGTTTTCATGAGATCAAAGGCCGGTGAAATTGTTTCCGCTCGCGGCGGTTGTGATTGGTCAGGTCTTCGTTCAACTCGGCGGCGGCGCCGGCCATGGCGCGGATGAAATTATCGCAGCCCGCCACCGAGCCGCCGAGGCTGATGACCAGGTCGCGCACCGCGGAATCATCCGTGACCACCTGCACCTCGCCGTAGTCGCGGAAGCGGAATGCCGCCCGCTCGATCAGGTCATCCGCCGTCTGGCCGCCGCCGGAATAGATCACTTCCACGCGCCGGGCGAATTCGTCCGGCGAACCGCGCTTGAATTTGCCGCTGCCGTCGAAAAATACCGTCACCGGCGTGCCGCAGGCGTCCTGATATCGCGTGAGCTGCGTGATTAATTCATCCCGCGCGGCGGCGGAATGCCGCGCCCGCCCCGCTGCAAGCTCCGGCCAGTTGTGCAGCAGGCTGTAGCCGTCCACGAGAATCCGCACCAGCGCCATGCCGCGAGCATAGTCCAGGGCGGCGGGCAAATGGAAGTTGGAACTTCGGCGGTCGGCCGCGGGCAAAAAACCGCCCCGCAGTTTCCTGCGGGGCGGTTTTCGAGAATCAGAGACTCAACCGATCACGGAGGCGTCAGCACCACGAAATCGCCGCGGCGGTTTCTCTTCCACGCGGCTTCATCGTGGCCGGGGTCGGCGGGCCGGTCTTCGCCGTAGCTCACGGTGTCCACGGAGTTGGCGGCGATGCCGGAGTTGATGAGATATTCGCGGATGGCCAGCGCGCGGCGTTCGCCGAGGGCGCGGTTGTATTCTTCCGTGCCGCGTTCATCGCAGTTGCCTTCCACTTTCACGGCGGCGGACAGGTGCGCCTTCAAGTAGGCGGCGACGTTTTCAATCTTGGATTTCTCGCTGCTCTTGATGGTCGAGCTGTCGTAATCGAAATAAACGGTTTCGGTCTTGAGCGTCTCGTGATCTTCCTTCCAGCCGATGTGCCCCGGGCCGGCGGGAAATCCGGTCGCACTGGAGCCGCCGGTGATGCCGCCGGTGTTATCGCCGCCCGGCAGAATTCCGCCCGGAGGCAGGTCGCCAACGGTGCTGATTTTGGAATTCGGCAGCAGCGTCACCTTTGCCGGCTTCTTTTTGCAGCCGGTGGCGGCAATTACGGTGAGTGCGAGCACGCAGACGAACAGACTGAAATATTTTGTAGTTTTCATGAGATTGATTTTGCAGTGATTACTTTGCCCAACTGGGCTGTGAATTGCCACCTGAAACGCGGCTGACATCCTTGTATTGTTTGGTGAACACGTCAAGCACAGACAGTGCCCGGCCGCCGTTGGTGCGCCGCGCGAACACCACCGTCCGCGAGTTCGGCGCCCACGAGGGATCCTCGCCTTCCACCAGCGGAATCGCCACGCCGCCCGCCGCTGGCACCACGCAGATGGTGAAGCCGCCGCCCTGCGACGTGAACACAATCCATTTCCCGTCTGGCGACCATTCCGGCTCGGAAGGATTGGAGACGCCCGAGGTCGGCACGCGCACCGCTTCGCCACCCTCCGGCGAAACCTTCATCAGCACCCGCCGCTCGCCGCTTTTGCCGGCGAACAGGATCCATTTCCCGTCCGGCGACCAGCACGGCGAAGATTCGTCCTGCTGCGACCGCGTCAGCCGTTTCAGGCCGGTGCCGTCGCTGTTGCAGACGTAGAGGTCCACCCAGCCGTCCTTGCTCAGGATCATGGCCGCCTTGCTGCCGTCCGGGGAGACGGCCGGGCTGAAGTTCCCGCCGCCGTAGCGGGCGAACGCCGTGCGCGCGCCGGTCGCCAGGTCGTGGCGGAAGATGTGCGCGTTGCCGAGCTTGTAGGAGACGTAGTAGAGCGCGAGCCGGCCCGGAATCCACACGGGCGCGGCGACGATGGTGTTGTCGCGCGTGACTTGGTGGGCGTTGTGGCCGTCGAAATCGGCGATGTAGATCTCGCTGTTCGCGCCGGTGTCCACCTTGAACGCGATTTTCGTCTGGCCGATGCCCTTGCGCTTGGTGAGCGCCGCCACGACGTCGTCCGCGAGCGCGTGCGCCTGCCTGCGCAACGAACCGCCGGTGTAGGCTTTGGAGAAGATCGTGGCTTTGCTGATGCGGTCCGAGAGGCGGCCCTGCACGCCGCTGCCGCCGCCGGCGACTTCGTATTGCGGCGTGCCGTCGTTGACGACCTTGAAGCCCTGCACTTCGAGGTCGAATCGCAAGACCTGCTCGACCTCGCCCGAGAAGCCGGTCAGGGCGATGGGTTGGGGCTTGGTGAAGCCGACCACGTCGCCTTCTTTCACGATGGCGCGATAGGCTTCGTCCTGCGCCCCAGCGGAAGTGGTGATCAGGACTGCGGCGGCTAAGGAGATGATGGAATTGAATTTGGTTTTCATCCGATTAGTTTGCGGAACTTTGGTTGGAATTCGAAATTGAACGTGCGGGTGCTGTCTTTGGAGCCTTCGGGAAACGGTTGGAAGGATTGGATGCGATTCAGCACGCGCTCGACGGACCGGTCCAGGGGCGCATTGCCGGAAGGCCGCACGACGCGGGCGGAGACGATGGAACCGTCGCGGGTGAGGGTGACTTTGACTTTGACCGAGGCGTTATCGTCGCTCGCCTCATCGGGAAGAATCCAAGCGTGGTAATAAGCGCTCGCCAGCGCATCGGCGTAATTCGCATAGGCCGCGCCGCCCGGGCCGGGGATGTCCACATCCACGCCGGAGGAAAGGCTGCTGTTCAGGCTGCTCAACGATTTGCCGATGGCTGCCGCCCGCGCGCGGTTGGCGGCCAGCTGTTGCGCCCGGGCCTCGGCTTCGGGATCGGAATTCTTTACCGGTTTGCCGGAGGTGCTGGTGTTCTTTGCCGTGCGGGTGACCTTGACGAGATTGACCTTGGGCGTGGATTTTGCGGGCGCGGGTTTGACGACCTTGTTGAGCGCGAGCGGGTCCACTTCCGGTTTCTCCGGCGCCGGTTTTTCCGGGGCGGGCTTCTCGGGCTTCTCGGGCTTCGGCGGGTCGGGCGTGAAAAGTTTTTCCAGAATGGTCTGTTTGGGAACGGGGGCCGGGGCTGGCGG
>JAFMIX010000235.1 GCA_017853785.1 Verrucomicrobiales bacterium | reverse complement strand
AGCCGGAAGAAACCGAACCGCAAAAACCAACAACCAAGGGGACATTCTCTCCTGAGTTATAAAGGGGACATTTCTAAAGAGTTTTGACACGGTCGGGGAAACGCGGCGGGGCAAAGAAAAATCACTGTTGCCGGGCGAATGTAACTTCGTAAGTTTCCTGCAGCGACGCCTGAAAATACTGACCAAAAAGCTGGTCGCTCTTTGGGTCGTAAGTCAGTTTGTAGGTGCAGCCGGGGTAATTTACGTCGCGCAAGACCACGAACACCTTCAGCGCCTTGCCCTCCGGCGTGGCGGCAGCGGTCTCAACGTTGATCGGTGAGGGATTGAAGTAGCGTGCGGCGATTTTCCCGGCGGCGTCCACCGACTTCAGTTCCAGAATGTAACCCCCGTCCGGCCGTTCCCAGCGACCCAGAATTTTCCCGAACGCTCCCGGAGCGACAGCGTTGGTGGCGGCAGGAACCACCGGCGCGGGGACATGGCCGGGAACACGTTCCGGTTTGCACGCGCTCAAAGTGAACGCCACGAGGAGCGCGGCGAACGGAAAATTCTTATTCATGCCGGAGATTAGCGGCAAGGCGGCGGCGGCGGCAATGGTCAATCGCTCTGGTGCATCAGTTGCCATCCCCCCGCCATCATGGCGAGACACGCAAGTGACATCCATACCCAAGAGCTGACCAGAAACGATACCCCGAGCATCGCCAAGCCACCGAGGGACGGCACGACCTCGCGCAGCTTCCGCTGCTTGGTCTCACTTAAACGACGCTTTCTCATGCCGCCTATGGATAACACATTTCTGCGTTATCTAGGACAGCCCCTTGGGAAATATAATGGGCGGCAACAGCCGGAGCATCCATCCCCGGAATTGCCTTTGCAGCGAAGTTCAGAGAGATTGCCGCCATGCCGGTCCGGTTCTACGACGCCCACAACCACCTGCAAGACGACCGCTTCGGCGGCCGCCAGCCCGAACTCCTTGCCGCCTGCGCCCGGACTGGCGTCGCCCGCATGGTCGTCAACGGAGCGTGCGAGGCAGACTGGCCGCAAGTTCTCGCGCGCGCCCGGCAATCACCCGTCGTCCTCCCCAGCTTTGGCTATCACCCGTGGTATCTCCACGAACGCACCTCCGACTGGCTGAAAAATCTGGAAACGTTTCTCGACGCCACGCCTTCCGCCATCGGCGAGATCGGCCTCGACCGCTGGAAGCCCGATCTGCCCTACGCCGGACAGGAAGAAGCCTTCATCGCGCAACTCCACCTCGCCGCCGCACGCAATCGCCCCGCCAGCATCCACTGTTTGCAGACCTGGGGTCGCCTGCTGGAAATCCTGCAGGCCGAATCCCGCCCCGCGTGCGGCTTTCTCCTGCACAGCTACGGCGGCCCGGTGGAAATGGTGAAAACCTTTACCGACCTCGGCGCGTATTTTTCGCTGCCCGGCTACTACGCCCACGAACGCAAGGCCAGGCAGCGCGAAACCTTCCGGCACATCCCCGCCGACCGCCTGCTCATCGAGACCGACGCGCCGGACCAACTGCTCCCGGAAATGAAGAGTGAAGAAGGCAGAATGAAGAAACTCTTTGGCGACGCGCAAGTGTTTGCGCTCGCCGATGAAAAGACCGGCCAAGCCATCAACCACCCCGCCAACCTCGCCGCCGTTTACAATTTCGCCGCGGAACTGCGCGGCGTGCCACTGCCGGAACTCGCGACGCAAATGGAGCAGAATTTCCTGAGTCTGTTCGGTGGGATTTAACCACGAATGAACGCGAATTCACACGAATCGGGAAACCTCATTCGTCTGAATTCGCGTTCATTCGTGGTTCTTCCACAATCCGCTTCACCACCTGCGCCGCCGCCGCGAAACCGAATGCGCCCGTCACAAACGTCGCCGTGCCGTAGCCGCTGCGGCAATCCAGCCGCAAGCTGCCATGCGCCGGTCGCTCCGCGCACACCGAACCGTCGGCGGCGGGAAACACTTGCGGCTCGGGCGAGAACACGCAGTCCACGCCGAACTTCGCCTTCGGGTCGCGCGGGAAATTGTATTCATCCCGCAAAATCTTCCGCGTCGCGGCGAGCAAGCCGTCGTGCGTGGTCTGCGCGAGGTCGGCCACGCGCAGCGCCGTCGGGTCGCGCCGCCCCCCGGCTCCGCCGGTCGTGACAATGGGTAGCTTCAATTCGCGGCAGCGCGCGATGAGCAAGGCTTTCATCGGCGTCTGATCAATGGCGTCCACCACGCCGGTGAAGTTCGCGGCGAGGATTTCCGACGCGGTCTTGGCGGTGAAGAGCGAGTGCAGTGCGTTGATTTTACAATCCGGATGGATGAGCCGCACGCGTTCGGCCATGACTTCGATCTTGGGCTTGCCAAATTCGCCGGTGACGGCGTGGAGTTGGCGGTTGACGTTGCTGATGCAGACGTCGTCGAGGTCGATGATTGTCAACTCACCCAGGCCCGTGCGCGCCAGTGCCTCCACCACCCATGAACCAACGCCGCCGATCCCCACGACGCAGATATGCGCGGCTTGCAGGCGCGCCTGGCCGTCCGTGCCGTAGAGTCGTTTGATGCCGCCGAAGCGGGCCTCGTAATTTTTCACGCGGAGGAAATACGGGCGGGCGCGGTTTTTCTCAAGCGAAAGTTAGGGGGAACAAGTTGCAGGGTGCAAGTTGCGGGTGCTGCGGACGATTACCTGCAACTTGTAACCTGTAACCCACAACTCGCCGGGTCGGAGACCGGCGCTCCGTCAGGGCAGGACGAGCCGGTAATATTTCTGCGCGGCCCCCACGGTATCCACGATGACCACGCGGGTGGAGGTCGCGAAGGGGCCGATGTTCGCCAGCGGCTGCCACGCGCCGGTCTGCAGGTTGGTGCGGGATTGCACCTGATGCACGTAGTTGGTCAGCGGGGTGAAGGCAAGGTTGAGCAGGCCGTTGACCAAAGCGACGAATTCGATGGGCGGCGGTGGTTGGAAGGTGACTTCAAGAAACGGCGCATCGAAGCCGCTTTCGCGGGAGCCGAAGCGGCGGGCGGTCAGATCGGTGGTTTCGTTCTGCACGATGAGCATCCACCCAAAGTTCGTGCCGGAATCATCGAGCCACGCCTGAACATCGCCAGCCAGTGCGGGCGTGGAATTGAAACTGGCGGGCACGCCGGATTCATAAACCCATTTCGTGGCGCTCGGGCTGGATACGTAATCCACCCCGGCCTGGCCGCCGGGCACACCCCATGTCGCGCCGGTGAGAGCGAAGCGGTGCGTCCAGTTGGCCTCGTTCGTGCCCGCCGGGGTGCCGCTGTTGGGCTTGGTGGCGAAGTTGTCGCCTTCGCCCCAATCACGCAGCAGGCGGTGCAGACCGAAAAAGGCGGAATTCCATGGCGCGTCCGGGTCGCTGGGATGTTTGGTGACTTCGAGAACCAAGGTGGCGGAAAGAATCTTCGAGCCGGCGGGAATAACGGCGGCGGGGTCGAAGCGCAGCAAGCCGCGGTTGGTGGTGAAGGATTGCGTGGTGCCGCCGTTGAGAAAGGCGGCCGCGCCGTAGTTCCGGTCGGGAAAACTTTCGGCGATGAAAGTGTCGGCGACGGCGGCGAGGATGACGGAATCGGCGGACAATCTTCGGGCGGGAGCGACCAGACCCAAGAGCAAAAGAATTAAAGCGAGGCGCGGCACGGTCAGAGGATGGCGGGTTCGCCCATGATCATCGTCCCGTCGGACCCGGCGGCGGGCGTGGTGACGCCGAGGTTTTCTCCCGGCGTGGTGTAGCCGGGGATGATGTTGTCTAACTGCGGTTGGGTCGCGCCGAGATGGCTGCGGATGATTTTTCCGAGCACGGAACGGTAATCG
>JAFMIX010000016.1 GCA_017853785.1 Verrucomicrobiales bacterium | reverse complement strand
GGAAAACTGACCCGCCCGGCCCCGTCCGGCGCGACCCCGATTCTATGACTGTCATCATCATCCTGCTGGCTATCGGAGCATTGCTGCTGTTTCTGGAAACCCTGTTGCCCGGCATGGTGGTCGGCATCGTGGGCCTCATCTGCCTCGGCGCGGCGGTGGTGCTGGGCTACCGCGATTTCGGCAGCGGCGGCGGCAACCTCGTGCTCGGCATCGTGCTCGTGGGACTCATCATCGGCATGATTTGCTGGCTGAAATATTTTCCGGACAGCCGCGTCGCGAAAAAATTCGTGTCGCAGAGCGCCGTCGGCGACCTCGGCGTGGCCAAGCCTGAACTGCTCCACGGCACCGGCGTCGCACTCACGCAACTCCGCCCGTCCGGCACCGCCCGCATCAACGGCCAGCGCGTGGACGTGGTCACGGAAGGCGGGTTAATCGAGAAAGACACCGCCGTGAAAGTCGTCGCGGTGGAAGGCTCGCGGATTGTCGTGCGGGCGGTGTGAGTGCTCGCACATGATTTTTTCCTCTTTGCCGCCTGACCTCCCTTGCATCCGGCGGATGAACAGTTTTCAGGAACTGGTTGCCACCCCGTTCGCCGATGGCGTCAATGCGCTCTGCTGGCCGCGTACTTTGCCCGGCGATTTCGGCGAAGTCGTCCGCTTGCTCGGCGCCGGCGAGGATATCGTGGTGCTCGACGAGGCGCGGTTGCTCGCGCTGCCGGTGAGCGCAGCGGGGCAGGTGGCAGTGGACTTCATGCTTGCCGACCTGCGGTTGCTGCGCGGGCGGGAGCTTGATCCCATCCTCAACTGCATCCACGGCTATCCGCGCGACGAGCAGCCCGGGCCGGTGGCTACGCATGTCTTTTCCTTCCACGTGGACAGCGCCCCGGTGGAGGCCGACACTTGGCTCTGCACCTACCACGGCCTGGCGAGCGAGGGCTTGCGCAACGAAGACGCCGTCCGCCACATGGACATTCCCGCCACTCGCGCCGAACTGCTCCAGCAATTTGGCGGCGCGGACGACGCGGCCTTCCGCGAGTTTCTGGCCGAGCATTGCTACGACCTGCACTACGCGCCGGTGGCGGGAGCACGACCGTATTCGTTCGGGCAGGGCAACCTCTGGCGCATCGCCACCGAATGGCCGGGCAGTCCCGTGCCGCCGTGCATCCATCGCGCGCCCGAGACCGCGCCCGGCGAATCGCGCTTGCTGCTGATTAGCTAACGCAGCGTAGCGGCTGCTCGGCAGAGAGAGCCGCATTCTTGCCCTTCGTTGTTTTGCGGCGGTCTGCCGACCGCCGCTACGCCGCAGAAAATCCGCTTGCGGGAACGCGCGCACGGCTTAACATTCATTTCGGCGTTTTCCGAAATGAAGATATGCGCGAGTTCATGGCCATCACGAAGGCGTTGTCCGACCCGAACCGGGTGCGGATGCTCCTCGCCCTGCGGCGCGGCGAGCTGTGCGTTTGCCAGATTACGGAACTGTTCGGCTTCGCGCCGTCCACGGTTTCGCAGCATCTCGCCATCCTGCGGCGGGCCGGCCTGATTGAGTCGCGCAAGTCGGAGCGGTGGGTCTACTACCGGCTGGCGGATAAGTCCGCGCCCGTGGCGGTGCGCGAGGCGCTGGACTGGGTGCACAAGTCCCTCGCCAATACGGATGAAACCGCCGCCGACGCGAAGAAGGCGAAAAAAATCCTGAAGCCCGACCTGGCCACGATTTGCCGGCGGCAGAAATGTTAACCTGATGAGTAACGCAACTTCCCCCAAGCGCCTCGCGTTCTTCGAGCGCTACCTCACCGTCTGGGTTTTCCTCTGCATGGTCGCCGGCGTTGCGCTCGGCAAGTTCGCGCCCGGCTTCACAGCGGCGTTGAGCAAGCTGGAGTTCGGCCAAGGCTCGCAGGTGAACGTCCCCATCGCCGTGCTCATCTGGCTGATGATTTATCCGATGATGCTCAGGGTGGACTTCACCGCGCTCGGCGGCATCGCGCGCAAGCCGAAAGGCCTCGCCGTGACGCTTGTCGTGAACTGGCTGGTGAAGCCGTTCAGCATGGCGCTGCTGGGCTGGCTGTTCATGAACCACGTTTTCGCCGCGTGGATTTCGCCGGAGTTGGCCAAGGAATACACCGCTGGCCTCATCATCCTCGCCGCCGCGCCCTGCACCGCGATGGTCTTTGTGTGGAGCTACCTCACGGACGGCGACCCCGTTTACACGCTCGTGCAAGTGGCGGTGAACGACCTCATCATGCTCGTGGCCTTCGCGCCCATTGTGATGCTCTTGTGCGGCGTGGCGAACGTCGTCGTGCCGGGCAAGGTGCTCGTCACGAGCGTTGTGGTGTTCATCGTGATCCCGCTGGCGGCGGGCGCGCTGACGCGGACGCTGCTGTTGAAGTCGCGCGGCGCGGAGTGGTTCGAAAAAACTTTCCTGCCGAAGTTTTATACCGTCACGATCTTCGCGCTGCTGCTGACGCTCGTGCTCATCTTTGCGTTCCAAGCGGAGAACCTGACCTCGCGCTGGCTGGCGGTGCTGCTGCTGGCCGTGCCGATCACCATTCAGGTCTATTTCAATTCCTCGCTCGCCTACCTGCTCATGCGCTGGTTGCGCGTGCCGCACAACGTCGCTGCGCCGGGCGCGCTCATCGGCGCGAGCAACTTCTTCGAGCTGGCCGTGGCGGTGGCCATCACGCTGTTCGGGCCAAGTTCCGGTGCGGCGCTGGCGTGCGTGGTCGGTGTGCTGGTGGAAGTGCCGGTGATGCTCAGCGTCTGCAAAATTTGCAACCAATCCCGCGGCTGGTATCAGACGAAACTTTCAACCACGGATGAACACCGATGAACACGGATTCCAAACCTACAATCCTCATCCTCTGCACCGGCAACTCCTGCCGCAGCCACCTCGCAGAAGGCATCCTGCGCGCTGCTGCCGGTGACCTTGCGAACGTCCAGAGCGCCGGCAGCAAGCCGGCGGGCTACGTCCATCCGCTCGCGGTGAAGGCGATGGCGGAGATCGGTATTGATATTTCCGACCACCGCTCGAAGCACCTGAATGAGTTCCTGAACCAGCCCGTGCACACCGTCATCACCGTTTGCGGCAACGCGGATCAGGCGTGTCCGGTGTTTCCGGGGCAGGTGAACCGCCACCACTGGCCGTTTGAGGACCCGGCGCACGCCACCGGCAGTGAGGCGGAGCAGATGCAAGTGTTCCGCCGCGTGCGTGACGAAATCCGCCGCGTGTTCGGCGCTTACGCGGATGGTTTGGGGGATGCGGGGAAGCAAGCCTCTCCGGGAGCCGCGTGCACCCGTCCCAAGGATGGACAAACCGCTGTTTATTCTTAATCTGCATCCGTTCGTCGCTCGAAATAAAAATATGAAACCTACCTTGCTGGTGTTAGCTGCGGGCATGGGCAGCCGTTACGGTGGCCTCAAGCAAATCGACCCCGTCGGCCCGAATGGGGAAACCATCATCGACTACTCCATCTTCGACGCCATGCGCGCCGGCTTCGGCAAGCTCGTGTTCGTCATCCGCAAGGACATCGAGCAGACCTTCCGCGAAGTCGTCGGGGCGCGGTTCGAGAAACGCATCGCTGTGGAATACGTTTATCAGGAGTTGGACAAACTGCCCGCCGGCTATCCGGTTCCCGCCGGCCGCACCAAACCGTGGGGCACCACCCACGCCATCCTGATGGCCGAAGGCGTGATCAAAGAACCGTTCGCCGCCATCAATGCTGATGATTTCTATGGTCGCAACGCCTACGCGGTGCTCGCCCAACATCTCACCGGCGGCACGTCTGATTATGCGATGGTCGGCTTCACGCTGAAGAACACCTTGTCCGACCACGGCAGCGTGGCGCGCGGCGTCTCCCAGGTGGATGCGCACAATTATCTCACGCACATAGTCGAGATGACCAAGATTGAGCGCGACGGCGCCGCCGCTAGAAATACCTCCGGCGATGGCCGCATCACCAAGCTCACCGGCGAGGAGCCGGTTTCCATGAACTTCTGGGGCTTCACGCCCAAGCTGTTCCCGCAATTGAATGCCGCGTTTGGAAAATTCATGAAGCAATTCGGCGGCGAACAGAAATCCGAATGTCTCATCCCCGCGACCATCGGCGAACTCGTCGCCACCGGTCAGGCCAAATGCAAAGTGCTGCGCTCGCCGGATTCCTGGTTCGGCGTCACCTACCGCGAAGACCGGCCTGTCGTCGTCGAGAGCATAGGGCGGTTGATCGCCCGCAGCGATTATCCGGAAAAACTCTGGAGCTGATTTCCGCTTGCAGGACCGATTAGAATTCACCGGCTGAGAAGCGTGACCAGCAATGGTCACGCTTCTTTTCATTTTATTTCCAAGCGACGCCGTCCGCAAAAGGATGCAGGTTTTCGAATTCAGTTTCCGTCACCATCACCGCGGCTTCGAGGTGTTGGCGGTCGGGTTTCATCTTTTCGGACTCGGCGAGCCTGAGTTGATCGAAGTTGCGTCCGGCAAAACCGTCGGCGACGCGCAACAGCAGGAGTTGTGAGCCGAGCTGTTTCGCGAGCGCGGCGACGCGCGGGAGCAGGGTCGTTTTAGAGGGTGACCAGGATTTTGCGATACATATTATTTGCTCCAGAGGTTGCTGGCGAAGTCCCAGAGAAATTTTGCGTTCAACAGGACGATAATCGTCGCGGTGGTCCAGGCGAGAATTTTTATCCACCCGGGGTTCACGAATTCGCCCATCTTGCGGCGGTCGCCGGTGAACAGGATGAGTGGAATCACGGCGAAGGAGAGTTGCAGGCTCAAGATGATCTGGCTGACGATGAGCAGCTTGGCCGTGCCGCTTTCGCCGTAGAGCACGGTCACGATCACGGCGGGAATGATGGCAATCAACCGGGTGATCAATCGTCGCAACCACGGGCGCAGGCGGATTCGGAGAAATCCTTCCATCACGATCTGGCCGGCGAGTGTTCCGGTGAGCGTGGAATTCTGGCCGGAGGCGAGCAGGGCCACGGCGAACACCACGCTCGCGCCGGTGACGCCTAGTGTGGGGGAAAGCAGTTTGTAGGCATCTTGGATTTCCGCAACGTCGTACTGGCCGCGCGTGTGAAACGTAGCCGCCGCAACGATGAGGATGGCCGCGTTGATGAAGAGCGCGAACATGAGCGCCACGGTCGAGTCGATGGTGGCGAACTTGATGGCCTCGCGCTTGCCCGCCAGGGTCTGCTCGTATTTACGGGTCTGCACGATGGAGGAGTGCAGGTAGAGGTTATGCGGCATGACCGTTGCGCCGAGGATGCCGATGGCGACAAAGAGCATCTCTGGATTCCGGATGATTTCCAGTTTCGGCATGAAGCCGCCGAGCACGGCGCCGAGTTCCGGGCGCGAGACGATAATCTCAAACAGGAAACAAACGCCGATGAGCAGTATCAAGGAGATGACCAGCGCCTCAATGTAGCGAAATCCTTTGTTCGCCAGATACATGATGACCAACACGTCCAGTGCGGTGAGACACACGCCCCACACCAGCGGCAAGCCGAACAGCAGGTTCAACGCGATGGCCGAGCCGATGACCTCCGCGAGGTCGCACGCGCAGATGGCCAGTTCGCACAGCACCCACAGCGCCATGGCCACGGGTTTGGAATAATGGTCGCGGCACGCTTGCGCAAGGTCGCGACCAGTCACAATCCCGAGCTTGGCGCAAAGCGATTGCAGCAGGATCGCCATCAGGTTCGACATCAGGATTACGGAGAGCAGCGTGTAGCCGAAGGCCGAGCCGCCCGCGAGGTCCGTGGCCCAGTTGCCGGGGTCCATGTAACCGACGGCGACAAGGTAGCCTGGGCCGGAGAAGGCCAGCAATTTGCGCCAGAACCCGAGCGTGCGCGGCACGGCGATGCTGCGATTCACTTCAGCCAGAGAGGCTTGGTCCGCCGGCTGTTTCCAGCCCTGCTCATTTGCAGAGGGTAGGGGACGGGCGGGGTCGTTGCTCATAAAATTCAAAAACGCGATTCTTCGTCCCGGGCGGCCGCCGAGTTGTCGTGTCGCCTTAACTTAACCATGTAGTTTAAGCTACAAATAGATGTTCTCGACGGTCAATGCGAATTTTGGTTTTATTTTGACACCGGTCATGCCAGTAATAAAGAAACCATCTGCCCGCCAGCCGCGTCCCGGCGACGCCGCCACGAACCAGGCGGCTATCTTCTCGCAGACCCGCCGCGAACACGCGCGTGAAATCGCGGAAGATTATGTGGAGGCCATCGCCGACCTCGTTGCCGAGACCGGAGAGGCTCGCGTGGTGGATCTCGCCAAGCGGTTGGGGGTCACTCATGTCACCGTCAACCGCACGATTGCGCGGTTGCAACGCGCTGGCTATGTAACGGCGCAACCGTATCGCGCCATCTTTTTGACCAAAACCGGCGGCAGCCTAGCAGCAAACTGCAAGAGCCGGCACGAGATAGTCGTGGCGTTTCTACGTTCCCTGGGAGTTCCCGAGCGGGTCGCAGCGCGGGATGCGGAGGGGATTGAGCATCACGTCAGTCCGGAAACGCTTGCGGCGTTTGAGCGCTTGCTGGTAAAGGGTTGATATCTGCCGGTCTGGTTTCCCGCTTTTCTTTCGGGCCTGAGTTTGCGATTTTTCCAGATTCGGTGAACCGAAAAATTTGCAGCTATGGCCAAAGAATTCATCAAGATTGGTGGCGCGCGACAGCACAACCTCAAAAACCTCACGCTAGCCATCCCGCGCGATAAACTTGTGGTTGTCACCGGTCTGAGCGGCAGCGGCAAATCGTCGCTGGCATTCGATACGATTTACGCCGAGGGGCAGCGTAAATATGTGGAGTCCCTATCGGCTTACGCGCGGCAGTTCCTTGACCAAATGCAGAAGCCGGACGTCGATTTCATCGAGGGCTTGTCGCCGGCGATTGCGATCGAGCAGCGCAGTTCCGGATCGAATCCACGTTCGACCATCGCCACGACAACGGAGATCTACGACCATCTGCGTCTGCTCTACGCGCACATCGGCCAGCCGCATTGCCCGGAAAGCGGAGTGCCTATCACCTCGCAGACGACGAGCGAGATCTTGGATAAGATTCTCGCGCTGCCGCCGAAGACGAAGGTGATGATCCTCGCGCCTGTCGTGCGGCGGCAGAAAGGCGAGTTTCGCGACGTTCTGGAGCGTCTCGCTCGGGACGGTTACGTCCGCGCCCGCGTGGATGGTGAATTGGTTGAACTCGGCGACACGACTTCGCGGGGGAAGCTCGACAAGAAGAAATTTCATCACATCGAAGCTGTGGTGGATCGGCTGGTGATCGACGAGAAAATCCGCGTGCGGCTGGGAGATTCGGTAGAAACGGCACTGCGGCTGGGCGAGGGAGTGTTGTTCACGCTGCATCAAGCCCCGGAGGAGGGCAAAGTCCAGAGTTCAAAGTCCAAAGCTGGTGAAGCTGCGGTGGGTCAATCCGAAACTTGGGTGGAGACACTTCATTCTAACAAAATGTGTTCGCCCGCGACGGGCAAGAGCTATGAGCCGCCCGAGCCGAAACATTTTTCGTTCAACTCACCGAGCGGCGCGTGTCTGGCCTGCCACGGTCTTGGGCAAAAGATGATTTTCGACGAGCATCTCGTCGTGTCAAATCCCGACGAGCCATTGGAAAGCGCCATCCAGCCTTGGCGGCGCGCAGGCAAGCGGATGAACATTTATTACAAGGCCATGCTGCGGTCGGTGGCGGGACATTTCAACGTACCGTTGGAAACACCGTGGAAATCCTTGCCCGCTGACTTCAAAAAAATTCTGCTCCACGGTTCAGGCGAGGACAACGTGGAGTTCAAGTTCTGGCGCGCGGGCAGGGTGAGCAGCATCGACCGTCCGTTTGAGGGCGTGCTGCCAAACCTGGAGCGGCTTGCGCACGACAGCGAGAGCGAGTTCATCCGCAACCGCCTCAAAGCCTATATGAGTCCGCAGTTGTGCGACGTCTGCAAAGGTCGGCGGCTCAAGCCGGAAATCCTGGCGGTGACGCTTGGGGCCGAAGCGACGCGGGCAAAATTCAAGCTCAAGGACGGCAAGCTCAAGATTCCCGGGCTTTCGATCATGGACGTCTGCAGCTTGTCCATCGAGCAAGCAGATGAATTTTTCAACTCGATTCAGCTCACCGAGTTCCAATTGAAGATCGCCGGCGAAGTCATCAAGGAAATCCGGTCACGGCTGGGTTTTCTCAAGAATGTCGGCCTCGGATACCTCACGCTCGACCGCGAAAGCGGATCGCTTTCCGGCGGTGAAGCCCAGCGTATCCGGCTAGCCACGCAAATCGGCGCGGCCCTCGTAGGGGTGCTCTACGTCCTCGACGAGCCGAGTATCGGCCTGCACCAACGTGATAACGATCGGTTGCTGCGCACGCTCGAGGGTTTACGAGACATCGGTAACACTGTGTTGGTCGTGGAGCATGATGCGGACACGATTCGCCACGCCGATTACATTCTGGACCTCGGTCCGGGCGCCGGAATCCACGGCGGGGAACTTGTGGCGGCGGGAACCTTGGCGGAAGTTTTGCAGGTCAAACGCTCGCTTACGGCGCAGTATCTCACGGGCGAATTGGAAATTGCTGTGCCGAAGACGCGGACCCCGCCGAATCCCTCGCGCGGGTGGATCGAACTGCTGGGCGCAAAGGAGAACAATCTTCAGAACGTCGACTTGCGGATTCCCATTGGCACGGTGACTTGTATCACGGGCGTGAGCGGCTCGGGCAAGAGCACCCTGGTGGACGACATCCTGCGGCGGGCGCTCTTCCGCAAGTTTTATGGCTCAAAGGAGCGTCCCGGAGAGCACCGGGAACTGCGTGGCTATGAAGGCTTGGACAAGGTCATAGTGATCGACCAGACTCCGATCGGGCGCACGCCGCGCAGCAATGCCGCGACCTACACCGGCGTGTTCAACGAAATCCGAGATCTATTTTCGCGCCTGCCGGCGGCGAAGATTCGCGGCTATGGTCCGGGGCGATTTAGTTTCAACGTGAAAGGCGGGCGTTGCGAAAAATGCCAAGGCGATGGCGTCATTGAGATTGAAATGCACTTTCTGCCGCCAGTTTATGTGACATGTGAGGAGTGCAACGGCAAACGCTACAACCGGGAGACGCTGGAAATCGCCTACAAGGGCCGGAATATCGCCGATGTGTTAGCGATGACGGTGGACGAGGCGCTGGATTTCTTCCGCGCCGGGCCCAAGATCGAGAATGTCTGCCGCACGCTTGCGGAGGTTGGTTTGGGTTACATCGGGCTAGGGCAGGCGGCAACGACCTTGAGTGGTGGCGAGGCGCAGCGCGTGAAGTTGGCGGCTGAACTTTGCCGCAAGGCGACCGGTCGCACGCTTTACATTCTCGATGAGCCTACGACGGGTTTACATTTTCACGACGTGGCGAAGCTACTGGAAGTGCTATTCAGGCTGCGTTCCTCGGGCAACACGCTGGTCATCATCGAACACAACCTCGATGTGATCAAGACGGCGGACTGGATTGTGGACCTTGGTCCGGAAGGCGGCGGCGGCGGCGGTCGCATCATCGCAGAGGGGACGCCGGAGCAGGTGGCTGTGAGCGAGGAAAGTTACACGGGAAAATATTTGCAAAGCTTGCTGGGGTTGGCCCGAAAATAGCCATAGTCCTTTCGAGTAGGCGTGTGTATGACTGGAATGACCTAAATTGATATGTTCCGTCAAAAAATCGGGCAATTATGAAAACTAGCCTGTTCAGACGCGGCGGGTTCACTTTGGTCAAAACGGAACTGACTTGCAGTATTTCGGACCACATTGTGCCGCCGCCGTGAAGCTGGCGGCGTTAGGTTTTGACTTGCCTCCGGACCACCGCTAGATTGCCCCGCATGTTCGTAGCGCCAAAAAATGGTGCAATCGTGCCCGACACCCAAATGGCTAAAACCGATTCTTCCTTTGCTTGGCGGCAGATTGTGTCACCTGCCGCGCCTTTTCTAGAGGCAGTTCACCTACGCCTAAACCAGCAAATCAAGGAATTTGACCAAGGTGTGGAAGGCTACGCGGAATATGCGTTGACCGGTCAGGGCAAGCAACTTCGCCCGCTCTTGGTCGCTTTGGGTGCAAACGCTGCCGGCAAGCTCAATGACGATCATGTGACCGTAGCCGTAATCATCGAGATGATTCACCTCGCCACGCTGGTCCACGACGATGTGATGGATGAGGCGGAAATCCGCCGGGGCCGGCGCACGCTGGCGGCGAATTGG
Organism: Verrucomicrobiales bacterium; assembly: GCA_017853785.1. Taxonomy (GTDB): domain Bacteria; phylum Verrucomicrobiota; class Verrucomicrobiia; order Limisphaerales; family JAFMIX01; genus JAFMIX01. The sequence continues at coordinate 6,389 of JAFMIX010000016.1, read as the reverse complement.
GGCAACGAACTCGCCGTGCTTTTGGGTGATTGTTTGTTCGCCCATGCGTTGAAGCTGGCTGCAAGTTTTCCCACGCCGGAAATCTGCCGGGCAGTCGCATCGGCGACGAATACGGTCTGTTCCGGGGAGATTTTGCAGACGCGGTTGCGCGGAAATTTCAACCTGACGATGGCGGAATACCATAAGGTTTTAGAGATGAAAACGGCCGAGCTGTTTTCATTGTCGTGCGACCTTGGAGCGTGCCTTGGTGGGGCGAGCGGTTCGCAGCGGGCGGCATTGCGGGAATACGGCTATCGGCTGGGAACGGCCTACCAGATGTATGATGACTGCGTGGATATCTTCGGCTTGGAAGCCTCATCAGGCAAGACTTTGGGGACTGACCTGATGAAGGGCAAGCTGACCTTGCCCGTGCTGCTGCTGCGCGAACGTGCGAATGAACAGGAACGCACCAAGTTGGCGGCACTCATCGCCGACTGGCAGCCGGAAAAGTTCCCCCAATTGAACGCCTTGTTGGCGTTGCACGGCATCATGAAGGGATCGTTGGAAGCCATCGCGCGGCAGCTCGACGCGGCGCGAGCCGCAGTAAAGGGGCTCAAGACGGGTCACGTGGAGCTGACGCGGCTGGTGGACTTTTTGGCGCAGCAGACGCAAACCATTTCAGGCTAGCTTGGCTTGTCGATGAGTGCTGAACCTTCCAGTCCGGCGTCTGCGCCGGAAATTCAAGAGTCTGAACTGGTCAAGCGCGCCCGTCGCGGCGATCTTGGGGCTTACGATGACTTGGTGCGGCGGTATCAGGAGCGCGTCTACGCGACGGTCTATCACATGACCGCGAACCATGAAGATGCGAATGACCTGACGCAGGACGCGTTCATCAAGGCTTTTCAAGCGCTCAAGTCATTCAAGGGCGGGTCAAGTTTTTACACCTGGGTTTATCGTATCGCGGTCAACAAGACCTTGAACTTCCTCAAGTCCCGCAAGCATCGCACGGCTTACAGTCTCAACGACCTGGACTTCAACGCCGAGAATAACCCTGACTTGGTGGCGCTGATTTCGGACAAGACCCCCCGGCGGGAAGCGGGCCTGACTGAATTACAGGAAAAATTGAACGAGGCGATGCAGCAACTGTCTGAACAACATCGGCTGGTGGTGACCTTGCATGATGTGCAGGGTTTGCCCCACGAAGAGATAGCGCAGATCATGGATTGTAATGTGGGCACGGTGCGGTCGCGTTTGTTCTATGCGCGGCAGCAGTTGCAGGGTTATTTGGACGATTACCTGAAATAGATTATGAGCAAGGAGACCGAAAATTTTACGGCGTTGCGACGGTTGGTAGCTTTGAAGAAGCAGGAAGCGCCGCCGCCAGGCTATTTTGACGGGTTGGCGAGCGAAATCCGCGCCCGCCTCGCCGCTGGGGAGCTTCGCACGGCGGACTTGTGGCAGGCTATGGGTGAGCAAGCTTCCTGGTTGCAGCGGTTGTGGGCGGCGTTTGCGGCCAAGCCAGCCATGGCGGGTGCTTTTGGCATGGCGGTGTGCGGTTTGATGGTGGCGGGAGTTTATTTTTCCCAGGAACCGGAAACGGTATCCGGCGGGGTGGCGGTGGCGGATGCGTGGAAACCCACGCCCCCGACAGTCAGCCCTTTGGCCAATAGCCACGCGGGGCAGGCTCAAATATTGGCTGCTTCCAGCACCAACCCGGTGCTTAATGTTCCGGTGGGCGGCTCGTTGTTTGAGAAGATCGGTGCGCCCGGCCAGAGCGCTCCGGTCAGTTTCCAGCCGAAGTGAGAGCTTAGTTCTCCCGCGCGAACACGAGCGGAGACCAGCCGCCTTGGAGTCGGAGCTTTCCGTTTTCAATCTTCCCGGTCATCTCCTTGAGGCCCGAGATCGCCACGGTGTATTTGCCTCCGGAATTATCCCAAGTTCCCGTCTTTTTCTCGAACTGGTTCACTAGTTCAGGTGTGACCACCGTGCCCGGCGCGATGGGGCAGTAGTCCTTCATGTAAATCTGGTGTTCCAAGGTCGCGAGCAAGGTCGTCTTGTTAAAAGCTGCCATGAGGTATTTGCGCAATTCTTTGTGTTGGGTGGTGGTCATTTTGGGCTGCGTCCGTTTCAACTCATTTGCGGAAGCCCCGAGGTCGAAGGTCCAATATCCGAGAATAGCTTCGGTGTAATTGGTCGATTCACCTGTGGCGAGGTAATGGTTGATGTCCGAAAGGTTGGTGCTTACGAGCGTCCAGATCTCGCGCAGCAAGGCGGGGTTGTTGAGAATGGCTTGAGTCTTGGGGTGGCGGATGATTTCGGCGACGGGCGCCTGGCGAGCCAGCATTTCGTAGTACTCCGTGTCATTGGTCAACTCCTGGAACTCGGACCGCTCTGTCAGACTGAGAAACACGGGATAGCGACAAAGGCGGCTCTGGATCAGCGGATTGTGGTAGATCAGACCGACGGTGTCGGCCGCTTCGTAATATAACTTCGGGGTGGGATCGATCGCGCGCACCACCTTGACCAGCCCGGTCGAGACAACATCCTGTCCCATCCGGGTCACAAGCCGGGTGAGTTTGGGGGCGGAGGCATCCAATTCCATCTGCGTCGTGCCGTAGCTGACAACGTAGCAGGCGAGCGCGATGAGCACGGTGTAAACCAGGCCATTGGCAACGCCAAGGCAGGCGCCGATCCGTTTGTTCATGCGTTCCCACAAGGCGAGCCGGAGATCGCCAGCCTTATATTTGAAATGGACTTCGATCTTTTTGTGCGTGGCCAGGCCGGCGAGCTTGACGAGGGTTAACACCATGATGAACGCCGCCACCGGCGCGAGCGCCGCCACCAGCAAGGGATTCGGGTTGCTGAACATCGAGAGTAGCGAGCGGACGAGGGGCGTGGTCATCTTGCTCAACGGCACTGCCAGCCACGCGGCGGTGAACAGTCCGATCAGGGAGAAGCTCACGCGGATGGCGCCTCGGTTGTAGCCAATCGCCGCCAGCAGGACGAACAAAAGCAGGGCAAGAATCCAGATTGTCATGGCGGTGAATGTAGCCTGCCGCCTCCAAAACGCACGTGGAAAAATCCGCGCGCCGGCTAAAACGCGATGCCCAACCCGGAGCGGATTTTCATTTCGTTGGCGCCCACGTTCATGCTGGGTTCGGTGTCGTAGAGGTCCTCAAAGGTGAGATTCCAGGAGAGGTTGTCCAGCAGCTTGATTTTCAACGTGGCCTCGAAGCGCGCCCGCGTGCGGGCGAACGCATCCACGCTCGGCAGGTATTCCGCTTTCTGCTCCAGCGAAAGGTGGGGGTTGATCCGCCAGTGCAGATCCTGAACGAGTCGGTAGAAGAATTCCGCTGCCGCCGGCTCCAGCGTGCGCATCTCGGACTGGAAGTTCACGCCGATGGCGGTATTGAGCAGCAGGTTGGTGCGTTGTAGCAGATGCCAGCCGATGCCCGGGCCAAGTTCATAACGCAAATCCACCTCGCGGATTTTGTCGTAGCCGAGGTTGCCTAATCCGTAAGCGAAGGTGCGCGGGGAAAAATCGGCGGCGGATTCAATACCGCCTTCCATCCGGTTTTGGAACGTGCGACCGCGGGACTCGCCGTATTCGGCGCTGTATTCCAGCGAATTGCGCCAGGACTGTCGGGCCGCGTGCTCGTAGGGCCTCACGTGAATCGCCCTCAGGCGGGCGTAGTAGGATTCGTATTCGCGGATCCCATTGGCATAATTCAATCCCACTTGCGCGTCACCTTTCCACCCTCGGGCGGGGAGCTTGGCGGCGGGTTTGCCGGTGATGATCGGGGCCGCCGGGCGGGATTCGCCTTCGGCTGGAGCTGAGTCCGCAGAGGGGCGGCGCATTTTAAGTTCGGTCAGCGGCACGGTCACCATCGCACCCCAGGCAGTCGAGAGTTCCACCACATTCGTGTCTTTACGCTGCACCGTACCGGTGATGCGGTCGCCGTTTTGGAGTTCCAATACCACCAACTCAGCCCGCAGACCCAAAGTCACCAGCAACGCGGTCATCCCGAGGATGCGCCGCGAAAGGCCAAATTTGATATGATGGCTGGTCATGGTGAAATTTTTCCGCCGGCGGGGGCGCGAAGCCGCTTAAAATTTTCCGCGTTGCCTTTGTTCCGACGCCACTTCTATTCTGTGCGTTCAGATGAAGTTCGTAAAAGTTTTTTTGATAATTGTCGGGCTTATCTTTGTGATCATGCAATTCATCCCGATGGGCCTTAGCAGCACTCCCGCCAATTCCGGTGTGGACCTCATCGCTGTCACCCAGCCGCCGGTTCCAGTCGCGGCGATGCTTCGCGGAGCTTGCTACGACTGCCATTCTCAGGAGACGCGTTGGCCCTGGTATAGCCGCGTGGCGCCGGTTTCGTGGTGGTTGGCGGACCATATCAAGGAGGGCCGCAAGCGGCTGGACTTTTCGGATTGGCCCGTCGCGGACCCGAAGCGAGCGAAGAAAAAGCTGGGGCAGATCGCCGACTCGGTGCAGGAGGAGGAAATGCCGCTGGCGAGCTACGCTTGGATGCACGCCTCCGCCCGATTCTCAGCCGCCGACCGCAAGCTGCTGACCGACTGGGCTGCGGCCGAGGCTGAGAAACTTGCCGCCTCCATGCCCCACGAGACGGCATCCGAATAGTAATGCTTTACCACGAACTCATCCCCGCCGGGGTCCCAGATTCCCGCCGCCTGATGGTCATGCTCCACGGCCTCGGAGACAGCATCGAGGGCTACCGTTGGTGGCCGCAGGCACTCGGCTTGCCGTGGTTGAACCATGTCCTCGTCAACGCCCCCGATGAATATTACGGCGGCGGCTCCTGGTTCAATTTTCCTGACAACAGCCTGCCCGGCATCCAGCGCAGCACCAAACTCCTATGCGAATTGCTCGATGACCTTCGCGCCCGCGGCTTCCCGACCGAGCAGACCGTGCTCGGTGGTTTCTCGCAGGGCTGCGTCATGTCCATTGAGGTCGCGCTGCGGTATCCGCACCGGCTTGCGGGCGTCGTTGGCATCAGCGGGCGCGTCAGCGACCCCGAAACTTTGCTGCTCGAACTCTCGCCCGTCGCCAATGCGCAACGCCTCCTTGTCACCCACGGCCCGTTTGACCCCGTGATTCCTTTCGCCGTCTCCCGCCAGCAAATTCAACAACTCCAGTCCGCTGGTTTGAACATCGAATGGCGCGAGTTCATGAAAGACCACACCATCGCCGGCGAACCGGAACTGGCTGTCATCCGCGAATTCATTCGTGCCGGGTTTCCCGGAATGGACTCGTCTGCAAAATGAAAACATTGCTGGCGCGCTTATTGTTCGGCGGATTGCTCCTCAATGGAATCCCGTGTGCCCGCAACTGCCCGCTGGATAAAGCCAACCAGTCCCGCGCTTTGCCACAGACCGGAATCACCTTCAAAACCGCCGATGTCGCCCTGCAACGTCTGTTCGATCGCGCCAAGCCCAAGGCGCCCTCCAATATGGTGTAGTTCACGCCTAAGCTGAAAATTCTAGTCGAGGGCGGCGGTTATCAAAACGCGTGGCTGGAAACGCAGCCGGTGGGCGGCGCGCTATTTGCTTCCCGAAACCTCGCAGTAGCCCTGAAAAAACAGTTGGTTTTCATGCGGCCAGAGCGGGCGGATTAACGGTTGACCGGGATGGTGGTTTCCGGTGTGGTGGCCCGCAAAAGGAAAGCGACCAGAAACCGCCGGAGGGAATAATCTGGATGCCGCACGCTGATGTGCTGGTCGACTTCGAAATGTTTCAGGGCTACCGTTTCCCGATCCGGCGTGGCGCACTTATTTCTGGATTGGCAAAGACCGCGCGTACCTTCGCAAACTAGCCGCCGCACTGGCTGCGCATGACGCCTACGTCTGGAGCGCCCGGGATTTTCGACGGCGGTGGCCTCCTCGAAACCTGGTGCGTCTGGGACACTGGAGAAGCTGCCAGCGCGCGGCTGCTCACTCGCGGCGGGCCGACCTTCTGGCCTTTCGATCAGTCGCCTAGTGCGCCGGGCTTGCCCGCGACGCAGAACCCGGAACACTACAATAGTTACTGGGGCGAACCCGGCCAGGAAAAATTTACCTCCCCGCATGAGCCGCTGCTCGTGCCATTCGCCTCCACGCCATGCGTGCTTCGACCGCGATACTGCGGGCCGCGTCTTGCCGGAACTAATCCAGAACAATCTCCGCTGCATGTGGCATGGCTGCTTCACGCAGGAAATGGCCGATGCCTTCATCCACGACCACCTGCTCAACCTCGCCGAGTTTTGGACGCCGCTGCCGTTGCCGTCCATCGCCGTCAACGAACCCCTCTACCGCAACGCCAGCGGCAATAACTGCAGTGGCCAACCCCAGGGCCTGACCTATCAACGCGCCTTCGCCGCCGTCGAGAACTACGGCTATCACGCCAAA
>JAFMIX010000015.1 GCA_017853785.1 Verrucomicrobiales bacterium | reverse complement strand
ACCGGTGTATTCGTTTGTGCAGTCATAAACGACGGCAACTCGGTTGCCATCGCTACGACTTAAATCACGCGGGACCGGCGGAAGAAAGTGGCCGCTCCCATAAACCGCACCAAACCTCACCAAACCGCACCACTTTACCGCATTCAGGAATTGCGATCAGGGAAGGTCTTACGCGAATTGCGCGAACGAACACGAATTAGGGGAGTGCCCTGAACACCCTACGGGGCCGCATCAGTCATCTCTCCGCCGGCATTCTCAGAACTCTTTTATTGCTCCTTGCTCGACTGCGCCTCGGCCATGAGCTTTTCCAAGTCCTGCTTCAGGTCGAAGCACATCCCCATACGCCCACGCAGCCGGTGCGCCTCCGCATCGTCCAATGCCGGGCTGGCTGCCGCACGTGCCTCCGCCATCGCATACGCCTCCAGCAATGCCATGAGTTGAGGCCAAAGAATATCCTCGGACCCCATCGACCATAGACGCGCCTTCAGCAGTTCCAGATTGAGCGTGGTTGCGGGTTGGTTCATTTCGTGCAGTTTGCGTCTTTCGTGGTAATTGGCCCGGATTTTACCTCACCCCTCCGGGTCGATCCCCAGCCGGCCGATCTGCTTGTTCTTCGGCTGCGTCACCCCCACAAACTTCAGGTTCTGCACCCACTTCACCAGCAGCCCGCTGAACCGCTCGTCCGGCTGCCGGAACTGCGCGAATTGCTGCGCCAGCTGTTGCGCCTGTTGCGGTCCCACCATCGACACCAACGCCTCGTCCGTCAGCGCCGCCAGGTATTTCGGGTTGCTCTGCACCACCTGCATCGTGAACTGCAACAGCCCGCCAGCCGTCGGATCCTTCTCGTCCACGTACTGCGGCTGGTTGCCGGCGAACATCTGGATCACCTCATTCTTCGCCCGTTCAAACAACGCCTGGCTCGCCTCGGCCTCCGGCACCAGCAGTTCACGCGCCCATGCCGGGTTGATCGCCCTCAACATTGTCCGCGTCCATTTGCCGCGCTGCACCGTCCCCAGCACGTCCGAGGGCAGCACCACCGTGTTCACCGCCTTGATCTGTTCCATCATCAGTTCCGGGTCCAGCTCGCGCGCGTCGAAATGCAGCTCGCACTTCAGCACGCTCCGGTCATCCCGGTGCGCATCCAGCCAGCCCTCGGGCGCCCCGGTGATCTTCGCAAAATCCGCATCCTTCATGTGCTGCTGGCACAGGCACAAAACCTGTTGGATCGCCTTGCTCCACACCAGCAGGAACCTCTGCACCGTCATGCTCTGCGCCATCTGCATCCGCGTCGGCGGCACATCCGCCGCCAGCAGTCCGTGATAATTGTCCACCATCGACCTCACCAGCTGGTACACGTTCAGCGCATCGCTCATCCCGCTTCCGGTCGGCGTGCTCATGAATTGCGGCTCCCGTCCGGCCCTCACGTAGTTCTGCTGCGCCGGCCCAAACCGGTACTGCGTCCCGGTCGGGCTCTCATACACGTTCACCGGAGGCAACGTGGTCAAACTCATCCGGTCGATCGTCGCGTCCAGCACCCCCTTGATCAAATTCTGATGCGTGTGGGAGACTTCGGGCAGGCCGCGGCTGGCGGTGATGTTCCGGCACCACCATTCGCGCACGCCCGCCACATAAGGCAGTTCGCCGTGCATCCCCTCCACCAGCTCATGCTTGGCCGCCAGTCCCTCGTCCTTTGCGCTCTGTCCGCCCACACTCCGGTGGAACGTGGTGCAGTAGATGCAGGGGATTCCGTCCTCGTCGGGCTCTCGGTACACCGCATGGATCACCTCCACCAACCCCGTGTCCGTGTTCGCGATGATCGGGTTCTGCATCGGGATCGGCGTGGTCCCTCCCAACGTCGCCAGCGCATTGCCGAACGTCCCGGTGGGCAGCAGCGTCGGGCTGCTCACGCCCTTGCGCTCGCAAGCCGCCTTCACCCACTCCTCGTCGTAACCGTGCGTCACGATTCGCCCGCGCAGCTCCGTCTCGCTCACGAACTCTCGTTGGAAAACCAGCGTCTGTTCATCCACCATCTCCGGCGGAATGAACACCTCATCCCACGGCTTCAGCGCCACGATCTCCGGCTCGTCCTTGCACACGTAGGGCAGGGGGGTTCGGGCTTTGCCCGTCGCGCGTAGATCGCGCACGGTCTTGCGGATCGTCTTGTCGCTCAATTCCGGCGCATTCGCCCGGAGATCCTCCGGCAATGCCGCCACGACCTGGGTTTGATACCACGCCCGGATGTAGTCCGCTGCTTGCGTTTCGAGCGATGGGTCGAGGATGAGGGTTGGCAGTTGCCGGAGGGGATCACCTTCGGGAGCTTGTGTGGCAAGATTGGCGATGAATTCCAACGTCACTTCGTGCGCGCGCACCCCCAGCTCGCGGCGCCACCGCGGCGCCAGCACGCACCAGCCGTAGTGTTCCTCATACTGCGCACTGAGTTCCACTTCGCGCGTGAGGTCGTCGTAAAGCACGGAGCCGATCAAATGTTCCGCCAACGCCACCGCATAGGCGCTTTCTTCCGTGCCTCCCATGCCAGGACGCAGCATCGCCCGCCAGAACGACGTCGTCTTCATCGCCGCTCGCTCCTGGATCGCCGCATCCACCACGAACGGACGGCAATCGCTCGCGCCGTTCCACGGCACGGCCGCCCCCTTCGGATCGTTGCTGATGTCGTGTTTCTTGCCGTCGGTGGATTGGTTCGGCCAGCGGCAGAAGCGGACGTTATCCAGCCATTCCAGCCCTCCGGGCAGGTACGGCGTGCAACGGCCAAATACGGATTGAAGCCGCCCAAGGTCTGGGCGGCCGTTGTCGAGAATGAAGGTGTTTGCGCTCACAGGTGCTTTTGTCCCTCCCCAGGAACAACAGACCGGAGCATCTTGGTCAGCTCGGCCACAATGTACTTGTGCCGAACCTCGCCCGGCAACCTATGGCACACCTGCGGGTTCGCGTCAACCACCTTTCTAAAAGTCTCCTGCGACTTGATGCCAAGCAACGTCATCGCCTCCCTCCTCGTCACCCGCAGTTTCGTGTGGTTCATGGTCACATGGTTTTAAGGATGCGGGTCAAATCCGTCTTGGTGAAACTGCAACTCTTGTTCACCACCAGCGTCCCTCGCACGATCATGAACGATTCCTCCGGTGCAATGCGCGGCGCCATGCGAAACGTCTGCTGACTTTCGATGTAGGCGCGCTGTTCGGCGGCACTGCGCACGTGGTCGTGGGCGAATACCTGTTGCGCCTGCTCCTTGGTGAGATTCACCACGTCCACGTTGATGGTGTCCCATCCGTTGCCGGAGCGCACCAGCACCTCCACTCCTTTCTGCAAGGCGCGCTCCTGTATGGGATAGCCAAGCCGCGCCAGCCGGCGGCAGCCGGGCGCATCGGAGATGAGCAGGCGCGGGTGAATGAGCTTGCGCCCAATCTGTTCAAAGCGCCGCACGAAGTCCGGCGTGAATTCAGGATGTCGGGCGCACAGCTTTTCAATGAAGTCGTCATCTTCATCCACGGCTTGCGCCACGATTTGCCCAGCCTGATACCAGGCTTCAATGCCCGCCTGCACGAGCGAGGCGAACTGTTCAATGCGTTGTGATGTGGTTGCTATGTTCTGTTTCATAAGTTTTTTGAATTTCGGCTGCTGTGTTCATCATTTTGAACAAATTGGATTCCGCCCTGGTCAACGGCCGGCGGGCCGCTTGGATGGCTTTGGCGCGATTTGTGTTGGCAAACCGCACCAGTTCAAGCGCCCTTGATACGGCGCCTAACGCGATTTCAAACCTCTCTTTCGCCGCTTTATATTCCGACCAGGCGCGGCTCACATCTTTCAGGCAGTTGGGGCAAACCTGCTTTGCCCTGGCTACCACAATCCGACGTTCAAACTTGCGGAAGCGAGTGACGGCCTGCGGGGAGTGGCGCAACACTGCTGGGCATCGTGCTCCGCGCAAAGCCCAACCTCCATTCTCCCAAAAGAATTCATCCGTGACGTCATCACATAATTCGGTGAAGATTTGGTGGAGGCGTTCGCTCGTAAGGCGCGACTCAATTCCGCACGAGGCGCAGCGCGTCATGGCTGATATTGAAAGCGCAACACTCTTGAACACATCAAAATGCGGGCTCGTGTTTGGTATCCAATACCACGCGGCGCTTTCCCGAAAAGTGACATCGAACCACATCACCGCTTCCCGACCAATGCCAGGCAGCGTGTCGTGATATGCGGTGATGCAGACCGGGTAATCCGCTTGGCGGATGACCCTGGCGCGGAAATCAATTTCTTTCTTTTCTTTCGCACCAAGACAACCCCATTTAGTTTTCCGCCGGTCGCTCATCCCTGCTTCCTTTCGTTGTTAGGCCACTACGCGCTTGCGGTATGGTCCGCCCTCACGTGCAGAGCCGTGGTCGTATGAGAATTTCATTGCATCGGCGTCCTCATAGAACAGCCAGTGTTCCATGTCCTCGATTCGGACGATTCGGCGCACATTCGGTTCCCCCATCGCCCACTCGAAAAGTTGGAGCAGATACCACCCCGGTTCAGGGTTGCCGATGACTACGCCTTGCCACTCCACTTGGTTGTCATCCTTCCCGATTGAGTGGAAGAACTGGCCTAACAAGGTCACTGGAGCGAACGGCTGCCCCGCCTTTCCGTTTCGTTGCGTTGTTGTTTTCATTGAGTTTTTCCTGTCGTGGAGCGTCTAGGATTGTCGCTGAGCTACACTGTTGTTCCGCGCTCCGCGTTCAGTTGTTCCGCGTTAATAACTTCCCATCCCCCCATAGCTCCCCAAACTCCCCGCCGCCAGATGCCGCACGGCCAGCTTGGCCGCCGCTTTCAAGCAATCCACCGGATCCTTGCACGCCCCCTTTTCCCCGTCGCTCCCCGAGTAGGTCTTCAGCGCCCAGATCAAATTCTCGCATCCGGCGCTCACGTAGAACTGCGGGCAGTTCAGCGGCGTCACTTCCTGGTTCGTGTCCCACCCCCGCGTCAGCCAGTCGTTGATCAGTTGCGTCCCTTCCTCAATGCCCACGTGCGGAGCTGCCGTGCAATCCAATCCCGGCACCAGCACCTGACCGCTCTCGCTCCTGATGGCATCCCCCAGGTGATCCAGGTACGTGCGCGCCGATTCATCGCTCGGCACCGCCGTCCCGGCCGGACGCGGATCAATCCGCCGGTCCACCACCGTCCACGCCTTCGGCCCCGGCGCCCACACCCCGTTCTCGCCCACCACCCACCCCTCGATCTCGTACACCAGCCTCTTGTAATCGTTGAACGATTTGCCGGACCCCGCCAGCTGCGCCGGCCCCATCTTGCCGTCCGGCTTCTGTCCGGGCATCGCCCATTCGCCCACCTCCGCATCCGGCCATTCCCGCAACACCCACACCCGGTTCTCCGCATCCACCCCCAGCCACAACATGAACCAGTTCCGGTTCCCGTGAGGATCGGCGAACCAATACACCGACAGCGTTTTCGGGTCGGGCACCTTCTCCTCCGGCACGATGTGCCAGTCCGAGAAGTTCGGGAACGCCTTCCTCGCCATCTTCGTGGGCCAGCCCCACAACCGTTCCAGCTGGAAATCCAATGGCTTGCCCCGCGTCGAATCGATGATCGCATCCACGTTCGTGTAAGGATTGAACATGGTGGGGAACGTCACCACAAACCTGCGTCCGTTCCCCTGGCCGCTCTGCAGCACGTATGGCACATGACCCGGCTCACAACCCTTCACCAGTTGCTTTTTCGGGTCCACCAGCCACTCGCCCCAGCTCCAGGTCCGGCTCCACCAATCCCACACCACCCTCCGCGCCGGGATGCTTTCCAGCACCTTCGCCCCCTCCAGATATTGAGCCACCGTCTCCGTGTAGCCATGCACCGGCGTGAACCCGCCCAGCACCGTCCCCCCTTTCTTGTGGACGCGGAACCGTAACGTCTCCAGCAGTTCGGCGGGGATTTCTTCGTCCCAAGTCGCCATATCCGCCTCCCCGCCTTCCACGCTCTTCTTGTCCTGCTCCCACCCCTTGTACGTGGGGAACAAAGCCGCCGAATGATTCGGCAAGATGAACACCCCTTCGCTGAACCCGGTGGCCTCGGCGTAGGAAATCTTGGTGATCTGCCCCTGCCTCTTGATCTTCCGATACGCCGGCGGCAAATACCGAAACATCGACTTCTGGATGTACCGCACGCTCGTCTGCTCGTTCTGGGAAAAGCACCTCACCTCGCGTCCGCCCCGGCCCACCAGGCATTCCAGCGCCAGTTTCGCCTCGCACTCCGTCTTGCCGCTTCCGTTGCCGCCCAGCGCCAGCACATCATTCGCCGGCCTTTCCTGCTTCCAACCGTTGGCGCCGGCGCATGGCCGTCCGCCGCCCATGCCCGGCCTGTACGTGCCCGCCATCAGCGCCCGCATCACGCCCAGCGGCGGCTGCTCCCACCCATACACCAGCGGGTCATGCGTCTCCCGCTGGATCTGCGCCTCGCGCTTCGCGTGGAATTCGTGCAGCCAGCTCGGTCCGCGCTGTTGCCCTTGCTCCACCAGCCACGATTGCGAAGGCACCGGCAGCGTCGGATGCACCGTCCACGCCCACGGACCCACCTTGATCGTCGTCTCTTCAGCCACGCCGCGTTTGCTCCCCTTGCATCTTCGCCGCCGTCCTCAAGATCTCGGCCGCCGTCCTCACGCTGAAATCCTCGTGGAACCGGTAGTGGTCCGCCTGATGTTCCATCTCCTGCAGCTCCGCCGCCGTCCGGCCCCGCAGCGAACCCCGCTCCTCGGCGTAAATCGCCACCACCCGATTGGCCACCCGCGCCAGCTCATTTTCAATTTTGCTCTGTTCTGTGTTCATGCTTTGTCCTCATGCTTCAACCTCACAATGCATACGGTACTCCTCGCCGTATATTTTCGGTCCCGCCCTCCGCAGCGCCCTTTGGTGGGCCACCTCGGCGTTCTGCCGCTCGATTCGCTGACACCGTTCGCACACCCATTGCCCCGCGCTTACCCGTCTGGTCCCCATGAATTCTTCGCAAGCGCACCGTTTCGGCAGCCTGCGATATTCCCGCTGCTGTTCCGCCCGGCTCACCCCGCTTCCTCCTCCTCGCTTTTCGCCTTCGGCTTCCACGGATCCAGAAAACGGCACCAGTCCCTCACAAACACCAAAGCCGCGTCCACGTCGCTCCGGCCCTCGCGTTGTTTCGCGATGAAACAGTTCACCCTTCTGAAATGCTTCTGCCACACGATCTCCGCCCCATCGTATTCCGTGCTGCACCAAGCCCTCGGCACCTCCGTCAACTGGCCCAGCCACCCCATGTCCGGGCTCGACGCATCATCCGCCCCTTCCACCTTCGGCTTCCACAGAATCAGCACGATGTCCGCGTCCTGCTCGATCTGCCCGCTCTCCCGCAAATCGCTCAACATCGGGCGCCGGTTTTTCCGGTCGCTCGTCTCGATGTTCCGGTTCATCTGGGCCAGCGCAATCACCGGCACCTGCAGCTCCATCGCCAGCGCCTTCAGCCTCATGCTCACCTGACCCATCTCCTCCACCCGATCCATCCTCCCGCTGCGCCCGCGCAAATACAGCAGCTGCAGATAATCCACGATCACCAGCTTCACGCCGTGCTTCCGCACCATCCTCCGCGCCTTCACCTCCAGATCCTCGATGCTCATCCGGCTCGCGCTCTCCACCCACAGGTTCGTCTTCGCCAGCTTGGCCGCCGCCGCCACGATCTTCGGCACGTCCTCCTGCACCAGAAACCCGTTCCTCATCTTCGTCAGGTTCGCCTGCCCCAGGCTGAACAGCTGACGCTCCATCAAGCTGATCCCCGTCATCTCCAGGCTGAACACCGCCACCCCCGCGTTCTCGTGGATGGCCACATGCTCCGCAATCTGCATCGCGATGCAGGATTTGCCGTCGCCCGGCCGACCCGCAATCACCACCAGCTGTCCCGGCGCAAAACCGGGGATGATGTTGTCCAAGTACCGCAACCCCGTCTGCGGACCTTCCCTCCATTGCTTTCCGCGTTGAAACCGTTCCTCCATCCGACCGATGGCCGCCTGCGTCAGTTCCTTCGCGGACACCGCGGCAGACTTCACGCTGCTGCTGCCGATCGCCAGGATGTCCCGCTCCGCCTCTCCCAGCACCGTCATCACCCCGTTTTCCTCTCCTCCGGCATACAGCCTGCCCACCGCCTCCGTGCAAGCCTTGATGATCCGCCGCGCCGTGTGTTTTTCCTTCACCACGCCAACGTAGTAATCGAGGTTTGCCGCCGACGGCACCGCATCCATGAGGGCCGATAGTTCCGCTTCTCCGCCCACCTCATCCAGCGAGCCCGCATCCCGCAACGTCTGCGTCACTGAAATCAGGTTCACCGGCTTCTTTGCGCCGTGCAGCCCGGCAATCGCCGTGTAGATCGCCGCATGGCGGAGGTCGTAGAACACCCCTTCTGCGCCCAGCTCTGCCTGCGCATCATCCAGCCGTGCGGGTTCCCACAACAAGCATCCCAACACCCCTCGCTCCGCCTCGATGGAATGGGGTGGTAAACGATCAGTGTTCATGCGTGATGATTTTGGGTTGTTCAATCTGCTCCACCAGGGCGATGCGCTCCCCAATCCAGCGCATCACCGGCACGGCCATGCTGTTGCCAAGAGCCTTGTAACGCGGCCCATCCGCCGCCGGTTTTCCCCGGTGCGTGATCAGCGTGTAATCGTCAGGGAAACCTTGGAGCCGCTCGCACTCGCGCGGCGTGAGGCGGCGCACGGCCATGCAACTTGCGTTGCGGCCACCGGGGATACAAAAATCAACCATTTGACCGCTGGATGATTTCTGAGGTCCGAATGATTCTTTGGATAATGTCGGCGATACTTCGGAAGGCAAAAACGCGATTGGCGCTTCATGGTTGCACGTCCGCGATGGCGAGCCATCGCTGACCCGTTCCGCGTTGCCCTGACCGTGCGCGAGGACTTCGGGCAACAAACTCGATTCCAAATCGCCGTTGCCGTTCCATTTGGTTCCCATCGCTGCAGTTAGCGGGCGCGTGACTTCCGGCACCAACGGCGTGCCCCGGCCTGTCCCCTCCTTACTCGCATCCCATCCTTCTCCGCGCAGCGAATGGGCGACGGCGGGAGTTTGGGATTTGATCAGCGCCGGCGAAAATTCCTCGGTCACTTCCAGTTGTTGCGTGGCCCCACGCTGCCATTCAAACGCAGTCGTGGGTTGAAACAACACCTGGTCATTGGCGTTGGCGGCCAGTGTGAGGCTTTTGTCCTCGGATAGCAGCGGCCCCTTGCCGCCCCCTGCGCATCCTTCCCGACCGCGCATCATTACCGACCGCGCATCATTACCGACAACCTCCGCCACCATCGTGGTGTTCACCCCGCCGTCGCCTTTGTCGCCGCTGTGGCTCGCGCTCGCGCGCAGCGAATAGCCTACCTCCGTGCCGTCTATTCCGATGGCAATGGGGTGGGCTACCGCATGACTGTGACCTTTTGTGATTGTAAACGAAGGCGCGCCCGGCACGAAGTCTCCCATGCTGTGCCCTTCTCCCCTCCCCACATGGTTCATTGTGTCGATTGGAATTGCTCCTCCATCAAGGTCGAAATCGGTGCCGAATCCGCCACCGCCTTTAGCGCGTGCGCTAAGGGTGGTGGCAGTTCCTTTCCCCGCTTTTCGGCGCGGCGCAGGATCCCCGCGCAGGCTCGCGCGCTCAAATAGAACCGCCGCGGCACGCTGCCACTGTCCTCCAGCATGTGCGACAACGAACACACGTCGGCGTCGTTGGGCCACTCCGAAGTATTGAGCGTCAAGAATCCGGTAGGCGAACCCATACCCGAGTTCCCCCAGCCCTCCGAGGAAGCTACCAAAAGCCCCTGTTCGGTCCGACAGGACGCCGGGCACGTTCTCCCACACCACCCATCGGGGGCGATACTGTGCAACAAGGGCAAGGAAGGTAAGCGTGAGGTTGCCACGCGGATCATCCAGTCCTTTTCTAAGTCCTGCGACTGAGAAAGCCTGGCAGGGAGTTCCTCCGCAAATAAGGTCAATTCCGTCATCATAGTTCGGCCATTCGTTGTGTTTGGTCAGATCTCCGTGGTTCGGCAGATCGGGATGGTGATGCGCCAGCACCGCGCTCGGGAAGGGTTCGATCTCCGCGCAGAACACCGGCTTCCACCCAAGGTCGCCGGCGGACGTTCCCGCCCACGCGCATTCTGGCGCCCCGATCCCGCTGCACACGGTGGCAAACCGCAGGCTCATTCCGCTCCCTCCGCCAGTTGCTTGTCCAGTTCGGCCAGCCGCGCCTTTTTCGCCTTCAAATCCGCCCTCAAGGTGGCCAGCGCTTCATCGCTGTAGCCGCTCAAATCGTATCCCGCTTCCGGTCCATTCGCCTTGTGGGTCTCCACCTGTTCGCGCAGCTTGCGCGCCTCCTGCTCCAGCGAAATCCGCGAAACCAGCGCGCCGTTTTTTTTCAGGACGCTTTTCCCCTCCTGCCCGCTCGCCGCGAAGTTGCCGGGTCGGGCGCCGCCCCGCTGGGCCGCTCGCCATTCCGCCACCAAGGCCCGTTGCCACCGCGGTGGGAATTCCCTTCGCCCCAGCATCCGGGCCAGCCAGGCCGCCGCAAACTCCGCCGCGATCGGTCCCGGCGTTCCCGTCGCCGGCTCCCCCGCAAACCCCGCCGCAAACCCCAGCACCTCGCCGTCGTCTGGAACCTCCCCGGCCTCTCCTCCTCCTTCATACTTCCCTCTTCCTACTTCCAACTTCTGTTCCGGTTCGGCAGCGGGATTGCCCTCCGTTTCTGCTTCCGGCTTCGTCTCCGGTTCCGCGTCCGTTTCTGCTTCCGGTTGTGCCGCCGTGTCGCAGTTGTAAATGGTGTAGTCGAGGATGGTTATGATGGTCGTACGGTTGGAGGAATCGAACGTGATCAGACCCTCGTTCTGAAACTCCGTCAAAACCCGATGCACCTTGTCCTTGTCCCACCTCCACAATTTGGCCAGCGTTTGCTGGCTGTACGCCAGCTGTCCGCGCTTCAATTTCACGTCCGCACCGCCCACTTTGATCGTCCGGTCCCGGTCGTTTGCCCAGGCGTTCAGATCCACCAATGCGCTCTTGCGGTTCGCCGGCTCGCACGTCAAAACCTCGCGATCGAACAGCAGTTTTGGGAAGGTCACCTTCCCGGTCAGTATGTCATTCATGGTTGTTAGATTTCACAAACGCCCCGCTCGGACCCAGCCGGAACCAGTAGAACCGTCCCCCGGCTCCCACCAGACCCATCCGCTTGCGCCCGCGGTCCATCCGCGTCTCCCACCGCCACGGCCGCCGGCCCGTCAGGCGGCGCTGCAGCGTGTTCAACTTGATCCGGTGCCATGTGCGCTTCGCGTTCAAAAGAGTTCACCACACGCCCACAAACCGCGGATCCCGCCCCTCGCGCACCCAGCAGTTGTCGGCCGGCGAATAGTATGCCCGCAACGTCATCGGCTTCCCGTCTCTCAGCTTGGGCAAGTACTTGAGCCCATTGCTCACCCTCACCGTCACCACCTCGCCCGAGGCTCGCCGCGCCTGGATCACCCGCGGATTCGGAAAGTTCCTCACCACCGTCAGCACCTCCACCTCCCGCGCGCTGGCTGGCTCCGTCGCCGCGTTTTTTTCGTGCAAGCCATAGGACAGCCCAACCGTCGTGGCCGCCACGCTGGCCGCCTCCTGGCTCCACATCACCCGCCTTCCCTCCGAGGTCAAAGAACCCGCCGGCAACGAAGGCCGCATTTTTTTGAGGATGCCCCGCTCCACGTTCAATTGCCGGGCCAGCTCATCCTCCGCTATCCATTCGGTTGTCATGTCGCTCATGGTCAAAATTTTTGAACCCCGTTGAATCATCGCCCTCTCCCCGCCTCGCCGTTCGCCGCGGCCCCCCCCCGGTGTCTCCCGCGTCCGCCGGCGCCGCGGCCGCGTCCGCAGCAGCCGCCGGCTCCGCGTCCTCGATCCCGTCCAGCCCAGCCCTCTCCACCCCATCACCCGCAACAAACCCGGACACAATCGCCGTTGCCCACTCAGAATGGGCTCAATCCTGCAACTTATCAGTTGATAGGGAATCAATCGGTGCGGTGTTGGTGGCCGCCGGCAATCGGGAATCAATCGGTGCGGTGTTGGTGGCCGCCGCCGGATCCGCGGCGCCGGGCGGCGTCACGTCCCGCACCTGGGCCCGCCACCAGTCCTCGAACTCGGCCCGGCCCGCCGCCGCTCTTGTCTCAATAATCTCCGTCGCCTGACCGGTCAGGAGCAGCACCTTCTCCGCGGTCACGCCGCAGGCCACGCTCACACTCTTTATCATGCTCGCCAGCTCAGCATCGCACTCGCCGTCGGTAGCCCGGTCCAGCAGCCGGCGGAGCGCAAGCTGCGATCGCTCGGCGTTGTCGCCGGTCAAAGTGGAGAGTCTTTCTTTTAGTGGTGTTATCCGGCCAGACTTCTCCAACTCAGCCAAGAGAAGCGGGATGGTCCTGCGCGTCACGCCTGCCTGCCGCTCGATCTCTCGGTCGCTGGCCCCCAGGAGCCGGAGCGCGCCCACGAGCAGCAAGCGCTGCTCATCCTTGGTGCTGCGCTCGCCCGTGTACCGTCCCGCCGCGTGGATCAACTCCTGTCCACTCTCAGGCTCCTCAGAAAAAACCGGGGCCAACAGGTCCGGCTGCGCGAGAAGCTCCCGCGCCACCGTCCGGCAATCGTTGGTCAAGTCGGGCGTCATCCTCTGGCGATGACCCACAAAAAAGCGGCGCCGAGAGACATCGCGGCCGCCCATCCCGCGGCGTTCCAGATTGTAAGGCGCTTGATGGCGCTTTCCATCTGTTCCATGGTCGGCTTCCGCAGCCAATGCTGGTCAGCCAGGTCGTGCAGTGGGTTGTTATTCATGATTTGAATCTCCGTAAAAAACGGCCGGGTCACCCAGCTGACTCGCAGCCGGCGAATGATGTGGACGCGGGTTGCCCCCAATTGGTTGGGAATTGACTCGGTCATTCCGCGGATCCAGTGCGGATCTCCCGCACTCAGGCACCATTGCCCGGCCAAAAATAATTTCGCGCAACGCAGGATCTCTCCGGCAACACTCCAACAACACGCGGCCAAGCGTGGCCGCGTCGGCGGATTGTTGTTGCTCGCGGTTGATCATGCTTGAGAAAACGCGCTCGCGTATGCCTCCTCGATCACCTGCTCGACCGCGCGCGAATGGTTTGCCGCCCGGCGCAGCTTGCTCAGCTGCTTCAACTTGCTGATCGTCGGGCGGGGGAGGGAAAACGCCACTGTGGGACGCTGGCGGCGGGGCTGTCTGGCAATTGTGCGGCTCATGTTGCGCAGATGTAATACTCATGCATGACAGAGAGTCAACACCAATTTTAGTTTGCCACAAAGGCGCCGAAGGGGAGTAATGTTGACTATGAAACCGAAACAGCCAACCCGGTCACGGCCCGTGGTGGCAGTGACACTGAGCCCGATGGCGCTGCAAAAACTTGAACTGCTCAAGCGGCACTACGGCAAGACCGCGCTGAGCCACGTGGTGGAGAAGATCATAGAAGACACGTTTGAAAAAGTTTTCGAGGGAAACATCGTGGGCAATGGGACGGGGGGATTTGCCGCGCTACCGACCCCCGAAACAATTAAACCACGTCAGGCGGGACCGGTTATCAAGAAATGAACACGCGGAGTTTATTGTTGGGCGTCGTGGTGGCGAGCGCGGCCTGGCTGACCATAGGCGCATTGGATGCCCCGCCGGCGGGCAAGGTGGGCCGGTTCCGCATTGTGGGCACGACGTCAACCAGCTTCAGCATGGTGCAAAGCAAGCCGGTTGAAGTTAACCGGCCGGTGGTGTTCAAGCTGGACACCACCACAGGTGAAACGTGGCAATGGCTGGACCTCACCATCAACGGCGAGCTGACGCAGGCATGGCAGCCATGCCGGACGCTGCCAGAACACGCCACCACAAACCCGGACACAGGCAACTGAAACTGGCGCAATATAGCGTTTGTGAGTTGCCTCTTAATCAATTGGTCCAAGGTTCGAGTCCTTGCCGGGGCACCATTTTCTCCCTCACCAGATTCCTCTGCGGCGCAACCACTTAACGCCCACCTGAAGTATTATTTATTGCAGGAATGGACCGCTTGTAGTGTATTACACAGGAACAGCAGACACACAACACCGAGTCTGCATTGGTTAGACACAAAACAGTTGACCACTACAAAACCGGATACAAAGGAAAACACCATGAACATCAACGGCAAACCCCGCGCCAAACCGGGCGAACTCAAGGCGCTGCTGTGCGAACTCAAAATAGGCGACACCATCCCCTGCGAGGACGGCACCGAGCGCAACAAGTACTACGTCATGGCCCAGCGTTACGGCATCCGCCTGCGCCGCGTGGGTAAAACCATGGTGAGGGTCGCATGAAGGCGCCACGCCCACTGAGCCCCAGCCAGGTCTGCGCTTCGCGAATCTGGATAGCGGGATATTTGCGCCTGCAGGGGGCAACGTTCCGCATGATCGCTCAGGTCATGCGGATTACCCCCGAGGCAGCCCGCCGTTACGTAGCAAAATTCAACCGTTTCAAGCCATGATCCATTACTTCCTACACCCCGCCAAAGTCGGACGCCGTTATCGTCTCACCAAGCGCAGCGCTGCGCCCGGAGCCTCGTGGTATCTGGCGTTTGAGGACCGCGGCGAGCGCATCATCAAATCAACCGGCTACCCGGACACCGCCGGCGCCATCCGTTGGGCCAAGGACTACCTTGACGCCCGCCGTGATCAGAACACGGCCGCCCTCGGCGCCCTCTTGCAGCATCCCGGCACGGTGGAATGCAGCACCGTGGGCGAGGTGCTGACCTGGTATGAAGTCCACGCTCACCACGTCAGCTCCGCCACCCGTCGCAACTACCTGAACTGCCTCCGCCTTGTCTTGCGCACCGCCACCGGCGAGGAGTCCATTGACCAGCTGCCGGCCACCGTGTTCGGCAAGGATCTCGTGTTGGGCTGGCACCACGCCAAGCAGGGCGAGTCCAATGCCGCCGCCAGCCAGGAGGACGCCAGCCGCATCAAACGGAGCGCCAATAGCATCCTCAATCAAGCGCGCAGCGTGTTTAGCCTGTTGACCGTCGAGCAGCTGCGGCGGGCCGGGTTGCGGTTGCCTGATCTAGAGCCCTTCCTGACCGCCTGCAAAACCTTCCGTTTCAAGTCCTGCTCCAAGGAAGACTACCGCCCGCCCACCGATGCCGTGATCGCCGCCACGTTGGCAGCCTGGCGCGCCTCGGCCGCCACCGATCACAATCTTTACAACGCCATCTGGCTGGCCTTGAGCTGCGGGTTGCGAGCCAGCGAAATACAACAGGTCCGCTGGGAATGGATCACCGTTCAGGACGGCGCTCCGCTGTTGCTGGCCACCGCCGGCACGTTCAAGGACGGCACCGGCACCTTGCGCGTCCGGCCGATTGACCCTTTCTGGAATGAAGGTTTGGCGAACCTGCAACCTGCAACGCCGGTTTTGTCCGGCCCGATCCTCGCCGGCACCGCCACTGAATTGAACACTGACGTGTGGCGCCGGGTGTCCGCCCTGATGCGGACCGCGGGCTGGCGAACTCAGAAGGCTGCCCACGCTTTGCGCGCCCTGTCCGGATCGTGGGTGGCTGCTCGCTGGGGCATCTACACCGCTCAACAGTGGCTGCGTCACAGCTCCGTCATGGTCACCGAGACGAATTACTCCGTGCTGTTGAAGGACGACACTTTCAAGCCCACTCCCGTGGAATGGGCTGCATCTTCCCCGGCGTTAACCTGACGCCGTTCTACCACACACCACGCCCGGCGGTCACTCCTGCCGGGCGCTTCTGTTTACACCACCTGCCCCTTGATGATCTTGTGCGTCCTCACGCTCCAATTCTGCTTGGTCAGGTCCACGCTCACAAACCCCGCATCCCACTTGTTGATCGGCCGATACTTCGGTTTCAGGTTGCACAGGCACCCGCTGCTCCACGTGCTCACCGGATGTCCCAGGCCGGGCTCCGTGTGATGGCTGGTCTGGTGGAAATGCCCGCAGACCGCGTTCACCTTGCCGCGCAGGAATAAACCGCGCGCCGGGTTCACCGGGTTGGTCATGAATCCGCCGAACTCGTGCCCGTGCAGGATGTGCAGGTTGCCGCCGGCCAAGAGCGGTTTCTTGCCCGTCACCACGTCCACGTTGTAATCGGCGCAATGCAGCAGGCTGGCCAGCTTCAATTCGTCTAGGTTGCCCAGCTCGGGGGCGGATTGCCATACATACCGGGGCAATCGCTCCTCGTGGTTGCCTTCTTGCAGGATGATCTTCGCCTTGGGAAACGTCTCGCGCAACACCTCCAGAAACCGCTCGCCCATCCGCAACTCGCTCACCGTGTCTCTCAGGTTCGGGTCGCGCTCCCAAAAGCTGAGGCTGTAAAAGTCCATCAGGTCGCCGGCCAGCACGATGCAATCCGGCCCGATCTCATCCCGCGCGTACCGGGTCGCCGTCTGGCAGTTCTGCTCGTCGTGAAAGGGGATGTGGATGTCGTAAAGCAGGACGGCCCGTTTGAACGTCACCGGCACCACGCGCCACGGGTCGCCCTCGCGGATGGGGGCGGGCAAAGGGATGTGTCCGTCACTGGTCTTGCCGTGGGGGCGGACGAA
>JAFMIX010000014.1 GCA_017853785.1 Verrucomicrobiales bacterium | reverse complement strand
ACATACATGAAGATGGCAATGACGCCGAGCACCACGTGCGGAAATTTCAACGCGCCCGCGCCGCGCTCGATCTTCCCCTCACCGACATGCGGCAGGTGGATGAAGAAGAAGATCACCGCCAGCACCACGAACACGATACAGAAGGCCAGATAGGGCAGCTTGACCGAATCTGCCCCGTGGGCGCCGGTCTTGGCGAAGTATTGAAAAATCAGCCAGCCACCGATGATCGGCCCGATGGTCGTGCCGATGGAGTTGAAACCTTGGGCTAGATTCAACCGGGACGAAGCGGTCTTTTCCGGGCCGAGAATAGTGACGTAGGGATTGGCGGCGATTTGCAACATGGCAAAACCGAGGCCCACAATGAACAGCGCCATGAGAAACATCGGATAGGACATGGCCGCCGCCGCCGGCCAGAACAGCGCGCTGCCCGTGGCGGAGATGAGCAGGCCGATCACGACGCCATTCTTGTAACCAATCTTGGCAATGGGATCGCCGGTCGTGGCGGAAATGAGAAAGTAAAGGAGCGAGCCGACAAAGTAGGCGCCAAAGAAAGCGAACTGGACCAGCATCGCCTGAAAATAGGTCAGCGTGAAGGCCTCCTTGAACCGAGGAATCAGAATGTCGTTGAACACGGTCATGAAGCCCCAGAGAAAAAAGAGGCTGGTCATGATCGCGAATGGTCCGCGAAAATTTGCGCCATTATTGGTGGTGACAGAGGTGCTGGAGGGGGTGATTGAGGCCATGATCGTTTCTGGTCAATTGATTGAGGTTCCTGATTTCCTAACAGCGAACCGTATTCGGCGCAAGCCTACTCTTCACCATGGGCCATGCCTACTCCCCCAAAGGTGGGAGTTATCCACAGGATGATGTTGCTAGGATTCCATGATAGTTCTTCGGAAATGCGGCGTCGTGGACTCCACCTGGCTAAGAAGGTGTTTGCAGCACTGAGCAAAGCTACCGTTGCCCAAACTTCGCGACCGCTTCGAGCCGGTTGCGCACATGCAGTTTCTTGCAGATGCTCTTCACGTAAGTTTTCACGGTTTCCGTGCCGATTTCCATCTGGTCAGCAATCTCCTTGTAAACATAACCGGAAGCCAAAAAGTCGAGCACCTGCCGCTCTCGCGGGGCGAGCTTATCGGCGTCACTCGCCTCAGGACCAGCCTCCCGAAACTGGCGCACAACTTTACGAGCAATGTGGCTCGACATGGGAGATCCGCCCACATAGACGTCCTCAATCGCCTCAAGCAGCGTTTCTGTGGGGCTTGATTTCACGAGGTAGCCATCTGCCCCGGCTTGAAGGGCGCTGAAAATCCGATCACTGTCCTCGTAAATCGTCAGCATAATGACATGGGCGTCCGGCAACGCCTTGCGCAGGTGGGCCACGCACTCAATACCGGACATCCCAGGCAAATTGATGTCCATCAGCACAACGTCTGGTTTGGCTTCGTATATTTTTTCCAAAGCCTGCTCCGCCGAACAGTAACTGCCGACACATGTCGCATGTTGGGCGTGCTTGAGGATCTTTTCCAACTGATGGCGCAGTCCGCTGTCGTCCTCGACGATGGCCACGCGACGCAGGTCTTTGGGGTTTTTTTTTGCTTTGTGACTCATTTTTTGATCGCGGCAGTGCCGGGTTCGTTCTGCGAGCCACCGTTCCCCGGTAATTTCAGGTCAAGTCGAACGCAAGTCCCCTCGCCGGGTTGGGAGCTTTGCGCCCAACGCCCGCCAGAGGCTGACATTCGCCGCTCCATGTTCAAAAGTCCATTTCCCTTTTGCCGATTGGAGGGGTCAAAGCCTTTTCCATTGTCTTTCACTTCAATGGCAAGCAGTCCGTTTTCGAATTGAACCTTGATTTGCACCTCGGTTGCCTCGGCGTGCTTGATGACGTTATGGATGGATTCCTTTACCGTCATCACCAGATTGTGCCGAATACTACTCGTGATTGGCACTTCGTGTGGCAAGTCGGGGACCTGGAGCCGGCACTTCAGCCCGGCTTGCCTGCACATTTGGTTGGCCATTTGACAGATGTAGGTTCCCACTGAATCTAGATGATCATTCTCCGGACTGATGGCCCAAACCGTCTCATACAACGCCCCGACCAAGCTGCGGCTCATCTCGCACACCGCTGCAAAATCCGCCCGGATTTCAGGGCTCAACCCCGGCTTCTGCTCGGATGCCGAACTTAGCAGGGATATTTGAGTCACTCTCGCCCCGACATCGTCGTGAATATCCCGGGCGATGCGAAACCGCTCGGCTTCCAAGGCTCGTTGCTGTGCCAGTCGGGCATTCTCCAATTGCAACTGCCGCGCTTCGCGATAACGCCACCCTCCGAACACAATGCCGGCAGACAATAGCGCGGCGGAAACCCAGAACCAAGGCGATCTCCAATAGGGAGTGAGTACCTCAAATCCGATTGAGGCTTCGTCCCCCGTCGGCACACCCATTAGTGAAAGTCTGCTTAAATTTAAGCGATAGAATCCGGGCGCGAGATTCTTGTATGAAACGGCAGCCGGGGTGGCCGCTCCTACGCTAAACATCTCATCCCATTCCAACACCAGGAGATCAAGCGGTCTTACCTGCGGGCCCTGCCCCCTTAGCGTATTCCATTGAGCATGACCGTCAGGATAATCGTCCACGACAGCCAGCCCGGTTTTTGACTGATCGCCCCCGATCTGGATAACTTGGGCCATGCTGGTGCGCAATCCGTCCCGCCGCCAACCTGCTGGATTCTGTCCGGGTCTTATTAATTTCGTTTGCAACAGATCCCCAGCAACGCCATCAGTCGAATCCAGTCGTTGCACCGAAAGGTTGGCGACAAAGAAGACGCCCATTGATTCGGGGCCGCCGGCAGAGGAAATCACCACCCAGAAGGTGGCCGCCCCCAAGGGCACCACGACTTTTTCACGACGATGTTGCATGGGCGAGGTCTCAAAACTGCCCGTCCACCCCGGGCTTTGCCCCGAGACAAGAAAATCCACATGCTTTACCTCATTGCCGCTAACATCCAGAAATCCGATGGAGAGTCGCATTTGAGATGCTCCGGAGTCGCCCTCCCGCCACCCGCCATCTACCCCGTCGAGCTTGCATCGGATTCGGATGGAATCCGAGAACGGCTTGCCGTGCTGAATCAATCCGTAGTTAATATCTACTGATCCCGGTGAGTAAGCGATTTGCGTCAGACGATTAGATGATATCTGCACCGCCTTGCCATCTACGGCCATCGAAAGCACAGCAATTTCCGCGGGTGACGCCAACCCCGTAAGGACCAAACACCCGAACAGTATCCGAGCAATCAGGAAAGCCCCTCGGTGCACGAAATTGGCATTGTTGCTGAAAATCAGCTGCATGGCGGTAATCCGAATTGGTTCAAGACTAGTTGAGCGGGCTGTTTTTGAATTCTTTTAGTGACAACTGATACAGGTTATCACGGCGATGGTTAAAACGGAACTCACATTCCTTGAGGTGGAGTCCTAGCGGGCTGCGTCCTCCCTCCGCGGGGAATGGACCAAGACCCTGTGAGGAGCGGGGTGGAGTTCATTAGCGCAGGGCTAGTCGAAAATCACTGTGCGGTTGCCGCAGAGAAAGACGCGATCCTCGAACACGAGTCGCAGGGCGCGGGCGAGCACCATTTGCTCCACGTCGCGGCCAGCCTGCGCGAGGGCCTGCGCGGTGTGCGTGTGGTCCACCGGGATGACCTGTTGCACGATGAGCGGGCCTTCGTCGAGCTGCTCGGTGACAAAATGTGCGGACGCACCGATGACTTTCACGCCGCGGTCGAACGCCTGCTGATATGGCTTCGCGCCGACGAACGCGGGCAGGAAGGAGTGATGGATGTTGATCAGGCGGGCGGGAAAGCGGTGCGCGAATTCGGGCGTGAGCACGCGCATATACTTAGCCAGCACGAGATAGTCTGGCTGGAGGCGGTCAATCACCTTCAGCAGTTCCGCCTCGTGCGCCTCGCGGGTGAGGTTCTCGTGGCTGATGTGGTGGAACGGCAGGTTGAACTTTTCGATGAGCGGCTGGAGCGCGGTGTGGTTGGAAAGCACGGCGAGCACCTGGGCGTTTAGTTCGCCGAAAGCGTGGCGGATGAGGATGTCGCCGAGGCAATGGTGCTCCTTGGAGGCCAGTACCACGACGCGCTTGGGCTTCAGGTCGGAGAGCCGGACGCTGGCTTGGGCGGGCAGGGCGCGGCGCACTTCGGCTTCGAGCCGGACGGCGTCCACCGCGCCATCGAATTCCGTGCGCATGAAAAACCGCGCCGAGCCGCGCTCTACGAATTCCTGGTTGCCCACGACGTTGACACCCTGCTGGAGCAGCACGCCGGTGATAGCATGGACAAGGCCGCGGCGGTCGTCGCATTCGACCAGCAGGACTTGAGCGCTCACGCCCCGCCTCCGGATTTCAGGACGATCCCTTCGTTGACAAGTAGAGTGGGCAACATGACGCGGGTGTTTTACCCCAAGATTCGTTGCCCGACAATAGCCGGATGGATAAAGAGCACCCAATCACAAAGAATCATCCCAGATTACAAGACGACCGGCCGCACCCGCAGTAAGATGCGGACACTATCAGCGAACTACATCCCCTGACCCAAGCCATCATCGCAGGCAAACGCAAAGAATTCCGCGAGCTGGTGCAACAATCCCTCACCGCCAGCGAACCCGCCAAGTCCACCGTCGAAGACCGCCTCGTGCCGGGCAAGGATTGCGGATGCGAAAATCCAATTCTCAAAGCCATCACCGGATTTCCGATGGCGATGGAAGGCAAGACTTCCGCGCAATAACTCCAGCGCTGGCTCGTCGAATCCGACGTGGCGACCGACCCGCAGGCGTTCATCATCTGGCCGCAGTCGTCCGTTGAATTGGCCCGGGTGATCGTGGCCAGCGACTCGCATCATCACGCCGGCGTGGCGGTGGCGCGGCGGGTCATCGAACTGCAGCGCGCGGCGCATGCGGCGGGGAAGTTGCGCATCGCGCCGGACGAAGTCTCCTGGTTCGACCCCTTGCCAGACACGCTGGAGGAATTGCCGGAGTGCGAGTCCAAATTCATCGGCCAGCAACTGGCGCTCGCGGACAAGTCGAAATTCCTGCCGGGTGAATACGGCCGCTCCGGCTGACTCCGCATCCGCGCGTCACAACGGAAAATCCAGCTTGTCGTCCGGGACGGCGTTCGCGACGGCGACTTTTGACCGCGCTGCCGGCTCTGGCGCGGGCGGTTCGACCTCCACCACTTGCGGCGCAGCGGGTGCGGCGGCAATCAGTTCGGCTGCCGGCTCGGCCGCGGCAAGTTCCAATTGGGTGTGGGCGCGGTGCACCAGGGCCCGCAGCGTGACCGCCGCCGCCGCGGCTTTTTCGGCGGCCTCGATGCGGGCGAATTCGCCGAAGACCTCCGCCCGCGCCGGTTCGTCCCGCGTGATGAGCGTCTGGCCGCCGGCGCAACGCATCGCCTGCAGGATCTGGTGGGCGGTGATGGCGTCCAGCGGGCGCGCCGGCGAGTAAGCGGGGTCGCGCCCGGCGATTTCGGTGACGAGCCGCGCGGCGAGCAGGGGGCGCAGGACCTGTTGCGCGAGCCGGCTGGGGATGCCCAGCTCGGTGGAAATGTGCTGCATCGTCGCCGGCGGCAACCCCTGTTGGAAGCGCCGGCCCAGCTCCGTGAGCAGCCGCAGCGCGATGAATTCGCGCCCACGCTGGTTCACGTTCTCCGCCAGCCGGTCCTCGAAGTAAGCGGCGCGGTTCTGGAACGCATACGCCACCTGCGCGCCGAGCAGCAGGATGAACCACGAGAAATACAGCCCCGCCATGAACACCGGCACGAGGCCGAGGCTGCCGTAGATCTTGCTGTTGCTCACCACGCGCGAGACGTAGAGGAAGCCAAAATAATTGTTTAGGAACCACAGCGAGCCGGCCACGACGCCGCCCACCGCCGCCGCGCTGAAATGCACCTTCGTGTTCGGCACCAGCTGGTAGAACAGCGCAAACGCCAGCCACACCACCCCCAGCGGCAACAATTGGAACACCAGGCCGCCGACATAAGGCATCTCCGCGATCGCGCTCCGGGTCAGTTCCAGATGCGACCCGCCGGCCAGTCCCATCGCCCCAATCAGCAATAGCGGGCCCAGCGTGAGCACCGCCCAATACTGGATGATGCGCACAAACCAGTTCCGCCCGCGCGTGACGCCCCAGATGTCATTGAACGTCTCCTCGATGTTCGCCAGCATCCGGATCGCCACCAACACCAGTAACACCATGCCCAGCGTCCCCAGCGCGCCGCTCTGGGTGTTCTGGATGAAAGCATGGATGGATTCCGCCGCCTGCTTCTGCGCCGCCACCAATCGGACGCTCTCCGCCGTGGTCGGGGGCGGGGCATTCGTCGCGACCAGCCCCGTTACGAGGTTCGTCGGCGCGAGGTCCTTCCTCGGCGGCAGCGGCGTGATGAACGGCCCGGTCATTTCCGCCGGCTCGTCCCACAAGACGTCCCAATCGGGGGCAGTCTCGACGGCGGCGGGCGGCACCACACTGGAAACCAACCGCTCCACAAACCGCTCGATCTGCTCCGTGCCCTCCGTCTTGAGCAGGCTGCTCGTCACGCCCATCGCCACTGCGAGCATGGGGATGAGCGCCAACAGCGTGGCATACGAGAGCGCCGAAGCCCGCACCGGACAGCGGTTGCGCACGAAACTCTTGCCCACGAGCATCCAGAAGTGGACGAACCGCTCCAGCTTGGAAACCCCCGCCTCCAACAACGGCGCGTCCGCATCCGCATCCGTGTCACCGGTGATGATGCGTTTGAGGCGGGAGAGCAAAGGCGTGACCATGAGCGGGGTCACGCTAACAAAGCCGCGCCGCAAGTCAACGACCGGCCAAAACCGCCGGGCCAAACACCGCGGCTGCCACGCAGAAAAGCTTTATTGCACTGCAAAGTTCCGTAAGCTCGCCGCTGTCGCCGATGCTTTTTCGCGCCCGCCATTTTGAATTCACTTTCCCGCGACCCGCGCTGGTCATGGGCATCGTGAACGTCACGCCGGATTCGTTCTCCGACGGGGGCCAATTCATCGACCCCGACCACGCCGTCGCACACGCGCTGGCGCTGGTCGCGCAGGGCGCGGCCATCCTGGATATCGGCGGCGAATCCACCCGGCCCGGCGCCACGCCCGTGACCGAGGCGGAGGAATTGCGCCGCGTCCTGCCCGTCATCGAGCGGCTGGCGGCGCAGACCCAAATCCCCCTCTCCATCGACACGCAGAAGCCCGCCGTCGCCCGCGCGGCGTTGGCGGCCGGCGCGAGCATCGTCAACGACATCGCCGCGAATCGCGCGGACGATGCGCTGTGGCGCATCGTGGCCGAAGCGGGCGCGGGTTATGTGTGCATGCACATGCAAGGCACGCCGGCCACGATGCAACTGCAGCCGCGCTACACGGATGTGGTCGCGGAGGTTGGCGCGTTTTTCGCCGCGCGGTTGCAGCGGCTGCAATGCTGTGGCGTCAGCGCGGAGCAGGTGGTGCTGGATGTGGGCATCGGTTTTGGCAAGACAGTGGAGCAGAATTTGCAGTTGCTCGCGGGGCTGGGGAGCTTTACAAAACTCAACCGCCCGCTGCTGCTCGGCGTTTCGCGGAAATCGTTCCTCGGGACCTTTTCGGGCGCGCCGGTGGCGGAACGCTTGCCAGCGGCGCTGGCCTGCTCCACTCTGGCGCGAGCCGCCGGCGTGCAGATGTTCCGCACGCACGACGTGGCGGCCACGGTCGCGGCGCTCCGCCTGACGGAGGCGATTGCAGCGGCGGACCGCCTGGAAAAAGATGAAGTTTTGCGACGGTCGCAGACCGCCGCCACAGAACAATGAACTGGTTGCAACTGCAAACGGGCTGGCGCACCGCCGCCGTCGAGATCCTCATCCTCGCGGTGATGATCTACTTCGCGTTCCGGTTCGTGCGGGGCACGCGCGGCGCGCCGGTCGTCACGGGGTTCATCGTGGTGCTGCTGGCATTCGCGCTGGCGACGATGCTGCTGGATTTGAAAGTCTTGCGCTGGCTGCTGGGGACGTTCTCGGCGTTCTTCGCGGTGGCGGTGGTGGTGATCTTCCAGCCGGAACTGCGCCGGATGCTCGCGGAACTCGGCAACCTGCCGCTGTTCAGCTCGGCGCACGAGCAGCGCGAGAACATCGAGGTCATCATCCAGACCGTGGAACGGCTGGCGGACGTGCGCATTGGTGCGCTCATCGCCGTTGAGCAGAGTATCCAGTTGCACGAGGCGGTGGAGGCGGGCATCAAGGTGGATTGCGAGGCGACGCCGGAGATGCTGGAGACGATTTTCTTCCCGAACAACGCCATCCACGACGGCGGCGTCATCCTCAAGGGCGACCGCATCCTCCAGGCGGCGTGCATTTTTCCGCTGACACAGCGGGCGGACTTGAGCAAGAGCCTCGGCACCCGGCACCGCGCGGCCATCGGGTTGAGCGAGGAGACGGATTCCGTCGTGGTCGTCGTCAGCGAGGAGACCGGGGCGATTTCATACGCCTACAAGGGGCAGTTCACGCGTGGGGTGTCGCTGGAACAGTTGCGGGCGTTTCTCACCTCGGTGCTGGTGCGGACGGCGAAGAACCGTAGCTGGCTACAATGGTTCCGCACCCGCGTGGTGGAGCCGGCCAAACCGAACCTGTGACCATGTTCTTGCGCAACCTCATCCTGAAAGATTTCTGGCTGAAATTGTCCTCACTGGCGCTGGCGGTGCTGATCTGGCTCACCGTGACCATCGCCATCCGCAATGAAATGGCCTTGAGCAACGGCCTGGCCAGCGCGCCGCCCCGGACCTTTTCGCTGCGCATCGCGCCGGTCTCCGGCACAGCGGACGTGCGCGGCGTGCGGGTGAACCCCGAGTTCGCCGAAGTCACGGTGCGCGGCGAGCTGGGCAGTTTTGAAAATCTCCAAGCCAAGGACATCCACGTGTTGGCGGACCTGACCGGCGGCGATCCCACCCGCAGCGCCCGCGTGCGGCTCGAAGTCACCGCGCCCCCGCGCGTCGAAATCGTGCGCGTGATTCCCGCCGATGTGGAAATTCTCCCGCCGCCCAAGTCCCGTTGACCTTAACCGTTTTTCATGAGCACCCCCAAACGCATCTTCGGCACGGACGGCGTCCGTGGCACCGCCAATGTGGAACCCGTGACCGCAGAAACCGCCCTCAAACTCGGTTGCGCCGTCGCCCACGTCTTCAAGAACCTGGACGCCAACGCCCGCGGCCATCGCGGCAAACACCAGATCGTCATCGGCAAAGACACGCGCCTCTCCGGCTACATGCTCGAGAACGCCATCTCTTCCGGCATCCTCTCGATGGGCGTGGACGTACTCTTCATCGGGCCGTTGCCCACGCCCGGTGTGGCCTACGCCACCCGCAGCCTGCGCGCCGACGCCGGCATCGTCATCACCGCCTCGCACAATCCGTATGCGGACAACGGCATCAAATTTTTCCACGCCGACGGCTACAAGCTCGCCGATCAGATCGAAGCCCAGATCGAAGACCTCGTCTTCAGCGGCGCGATCGAGGGCATCCGCCCCAACGCCGAAGCCATCGGCAAGGCGGTGCGTATCGACGACGCCTTGGGCCGCTACATCGAACACGCCAAGTCCAGCTTTCCGCGCGGCATGACGCTCGAAGGCTTGCGCATCGTCGTGGATTGCGCCAACGGCGCCGCTTACAAATCCACCCCCTGCGTGCTGCGCGAACTCGGCGCCGAAGTCATCGTTTACAGCAACCAGCCCAACGGCATGAACATCAACCGCGACTGCGGCTCCATGCACCCGGAACTCGTCTGCCAGAAAGTCGTGGAACACAAAGCCCATCTCGGCCTCGCGCACGACGGTGACGCCGACCGGCTGTTGCTCTGCGACGAGACCGGCAAGTTGATCGATGGCGACGACATCATGGCCATTGCCGCGCTGAACATGATCCAGCTCGGCGTGCTCGAGCAGCGCACCCTCGTGACCACCGTCATGAGCAACGCCGGCCTGGACGCCGCCGTCACCGCCGCCGGCGGCAAGATCATCCGTACCGCCGTGGGCGACAAGAACGTGATCGATGAGATGCTGCGCGGCGGGTTCAACCTCGGCGGCGAGCAGAGCGGCCACATGATCTTCCGCGATTACAGCACCACCGGCGACGGCCTCGTCAGCGCGCTGCAGATGTTGAGCATCATGCGGCTCTCCGGCAAACCCTTGAGCGAACTGGCCCGCTGCTGGCAACGCTATCCCCAACTCGTCACCAACATGAAGGTGCGCGAAAAGATTCCGTTCGAGAAACTGGAAGGCGTGACCAAGCTGGTGGCCGAAGCCGAAGCCGCCGTGAAACCGGACGGCGGACGGCTGCTGCTGCGCTACTCCGGCACCGAGCCGAAAGCGCGCCTGCTCCTCGAAGGCCGCGACCAAGCCGTCCTCGAAAAGTGGAGTCAGAAAATCTGCGCCGCCATCACGAAACAAATCGGGGCGTGACCCGGGCGCAGGGGAGATTTCGATTCCGCCGCCCGGGCTCAAGGACGCTCGGCGGTGGCGGGAGGGGCGCCGGCCAACAGTCGCTTCAATCCCGCCTGGGCGATGTGATCTGCCGGCCGGAGCGCCAGGGCTTTGCGGAAATATTCCGCCGCTTCCGGCGGCCGCCCCAGCAGTTCGTAGGTGCGCCCGATGAACGTCAGGCAACTGTCATGGCCCCAGCGCGGAACGAGCGGCGCAGCGGCCTTGCCGGCTTCCGCCGCGAACAGCTTTTCCGCCGCGAGCAACGTCTTCAAGGCCTCCTCCCGCGCCGCCGGCTTGGTGGCGGTGTGAAACCGACCCATGCCGAGCAGATACTGCACGCGCGGATTCGCCGCACCGGTCTTCAGCGCCCCCGCCTGATACTTGGCCACGCGCGGACCGAACCACGCGGCGCGCACGAGGCTGCCGTTGATCTTCATCCCGAACAGCGTGCCGAGCAACGCCTGGCATTCGGCATGGGCCGCGTCGCGTTCGGCGGCGGCGGTGAGCGCGGCGACGGCAGATTCCAGCGCGGCGGCCGCAGCCGCGGCATTGGCGGGATGGTCCCGCAACTGCAGCATCCGGTGAAATTCGGACACCCCGAGCCAGTAGAAATTCGTCACCGTCGCATCCGGACGCGCCGTCGCCTGCCGGAACTTTTCCGTGGCGGCGGCAAAGCGCGCCCCGCTCCACTCCTGGTAGGCGGCGGTGAATTCCGCGACCCCCGCCGCCGTGAGTTCGGCAGTGGCAAGCTCGGCGCGCGCGGCCAGCGTGGCCAGCAGCATCAGCATGGCAATCCATCGAATCATCGCTTGACGAAGTTATACGCAGCGGGAGAAGTTTAACCAAGTTGATTATGGAATTTACCGCCCCGCTCGCGCGCCAGCGCGCATTTTTCCAGACCGGCGCGACGCGACCGGCGGCATTCCGCCGCGCGCAGTTGGAAAAACTACAGGCCGCGCTGGAGCGCCACGAACCGGCGCTGCTCGCCGCGTTGCAGGCGGACCTGGGGCGTTCGCCATTCCAAGGCTACGCCACCGAGCTGGGAGTGGTGCATACGGAGCTGCGGCACGCGCTGAAAAACCTTGATGGCTGGCTGCACCCCGCCGGCCGGCGCACGCCGTGGTTCATCGCGCCGGCGCGCGGTTGGGTGCAGGCGGAGCCCTACGGCGTCGCGCTCATCTTCGGGCCCTGGAATTATCCCGTGCAACTCCTCCTCACGCCGCTGGTCAGCGCCATCGCGGCCGGCAATGCCGCAGTGGTGAAACCTTCCGAACTCGCACCGCGCACGGCGGAAGCGGTGGCGGCGTTGGTGCGGGAGACGTTCGCGCCGGAGTTCATCTCCGTCGTCACCGGCGGCGCGGACGTGGCGGTGGCGCTGCTGGCGGAGCGGTGGGACAAAATCTTTTTCACCGGCAGCACCCGCGTGGGCCGCGTCGTGGCGACGGCGGCGGCAAAGCACCTCACGCCGGTAACGCTGGAGCTGGGCGGCAAATGCCCCGCGGTGGTGTGCGGCGATGCCGACCTCAAGCTCGCGGCGAAGCGGATCGCATGGGGCAAATTTCTCAACGCCGGCCAGACCTGCGTGGCCCCGGACTTCGTGCTGGTGCAGCGCGGCGGGCGCGGGCCGTTCCTCGCGGCGCTAAAAGCGGCGGTGGTGGAATTCTACGGCGCAGACCCGCGGCAGAGCGCGGATTACGGGCGCATCGGCTCCGCCGGACACTTCGCGCGACTCGGGGATTTTCTGCGCGCCGGCAACATTTTTCACGGCGGCGCGCATGACGCAGCGACGCGCTTTCTCACGCCGACGATCTTGACGGACGTGCCGCTGGACGCGCCGGCGATGCAGGAGGAAATTTTTGGCCCGATCCTGCCGGTGCTCGAGTTTGAAACGCTGGACGAAGCGCTGGCGCTGCTCCGCAACTACCCGACTCCGCTCGCGTTTTACGGATTCACCAATGACCGCACCACCGAGGCGCGCTTGCTGGCAGAAGTGCGTTCCGGCGGCGCGTGCATCAACGACGTGGTGTCGCACATGATCGGGACGGGGCTGCCGTTCGGCGGATTGGGCGCGAGCGGGCTGGGGGCGTATCACGGACGCGCCGGCTTCGAGGCGTTTTCGCATCCACGCGCGGTCGTGCGGCGGGCCACCTGGCTGGACCTGCCGTTCCGGTATCCGCCGGCGCGGATTTCGCTGGCGGGCCTGAAGCGGGCGATGCGCGTGCTGCTGCGCGGGTGAAGCGCCGCCGGCGCTCCCGTCACTTCGCCGTGACGACGACGTAGTTCTTCTTGCCCTTGCGGAGCAGGATGTGTTTTCCAAAAAGCAGGTCTGCCGCCGTCACCGCGCGCGCGGCGCTGGCTTCGCGGATGTTGTTGAGGTTCACGCCGCCGCCTTCGATGTCTTTTCGCGCCTGACCTTTTGAGGGACACAGCCCGGCATGGACGATCAAGTCCACCAGCGGCAGCCCGGCTCCGTCGAGTTTGGCTTTCTCAATCTCCTTGGTCGGCACTTCGCCGACGATGTCGTTGAAGGTGCTTTCGGAAACGCCCGCGAGTTCGCCGCCGAACAGAATCTGGCTGGCGCGGATGGCTTCCTGCGTGGCGGGCGCGCCGTGGATCAAATCGGTGACCGCCTTCGCCAGCGCCTTGTGCGCCTCGCGCGCGCCGGGATTGGCGGTGTGCTGCTGTTCCAGCGCGGCGATTTCCGGCGGCGGCAGGAACGTGAAGAATTTCAGGTAGCGGATGACGTCGGCATCGGCGGTGTTGATCCAGAACTGGTAGAATTTGTAAACGCTGGTCTTCTTCGGGTCGAGCCACACGGAGCCGCCTTCGGTCTTTCCAAACTTTGTGCCGTCGGCCTTGGTGATGAGCGGCATGGTCAGGCCGTAGCCTTGTTTGCCGAGTTTTTTCCGCATCAGGTCGATGCCGGCGGTGATGTTGCCCCACTGGTCGCTGCCGC
This sequence comes from Verrucomicrobiales bacterium, assembly GCA_017853785.1. Taxonomy (GTDB): domain Bacteria; phylum Verrucomicrobiota; class Verrucomicrobiia; order Limisphaerales; family JAFMIX01; genus JAFMIX01. The sequence continues at coordinate 3,321 of JAFMIX010000014.1, read as the reverse complement.
CGATCTGGAGTTCGCAGCCGTGGTCGCGGCCGAGCACATAGAAATCAAAAGCCTGGAGCAGCATGTAGCTGAACTCGGTGTAGCTGATGCCCACCTCGCGGTCTTCCATCCGGGCGCGGACAGATTCCTTGGCGACCATCTGGTTCACGGAAAAATGTTTGCCGATGTCGCGCAGGAAATCGAGGTAGCTCAGGCCGGCGGTCCAATCGGCGTTGTCCACGAGCTTGGCGGGGTTCTTCGCGGCGGTGAAATCCAGCAGCTTGGCGAGTTGCGGGCGGACGGATTCGACGTTGGCCTTGATCTGGTCCTTGGTGAGCAGCGAGCGCTCGGCGGACTTGCCGCTGGGGTCGCCGATGCTGCCGGTCGCACCGCCGGCGACGGCGATGGGATGATGGCCGAAATCCTGGAAGCGCCGCAGCGCGAGCAATGGCACGAGGTGCCCGACGTGGAGCGAATCCGCCGTGGGGTCGAAGCCGCAGTAGAGCGTGACGGGCGCGGAAAGTTTTTTGGTCAGTTCGGCCGTGTCGGTGCAGTCGGCGACGAGGCCGCGCCATTGGAGTTCATCGAGAATGCTCACGCGAAAGAGACTAATTTGCTTCGGCACGGTTGCCAATCGCCAAACGGGTGGCGGGGGAAAACAGAACCGCCGTGCGAACCGGAGTCCGCACGGCGGGAGGAAACGGATCGAGCTTACGGCTTGGCGGCGGGCTTGGTGGCCGGTTTCGAAGCGGCACTTTCGGCCGCGCCGCTCGCGGCGGCGGCATTGGCTTCCTGGAATTTCTTCTTGGCGGCCACGAGTTCGGTATCGAGGATGACCACATCGGCTTCTTTCTGCTGCTGTTCGATGAATTCGGGGATGAGCTTGGCGGCGGCCTGGCGGAGCAGGAATTCGCTGATGCGCGTGGAGGCTTCGGCGAGCGCGATGGTCTTGGCCGGGGTCTTGCCGAGGAGCTTGATGATGTGGTAGCCGAACTGGGTGGTGACGACTTCGCTCAGGTCGCCATTGTTCTTGAGGCTGAAGGCGGCGGTCTCGAACTCGGGCACCATCTGGCCGCGCGGGAATTCGTATTCGCCACCGTTGTCCTTGGAGCCGGGGTCTTCGGAGTTTTCCTTGGCGAGCTTGGCAAAATCTTCACCCTTCTTGGCCCGGGCGAGGATTTCCTCGATCTTCTTTTTCTTGGCGGCCTTCTCGGCGTCGGTCAATTCTTTGCCTTCCTCGCCCTTGGTCATGATCAGGATGTGGGCGGCCTTGACGAGCTCGGGCTGCTCGAACTTATCGGGGTTCTCGTCGTAGAACTTCTTCACGTCGGCGTCGCTGACCTTGGCGAGGGCTTTCATTTCGCGCTCCAACACGAGGTTGGGCAGGGCTTCGCCGACGAGTTTTTCCTCGAGTTCGTTGACGCTGTTCAGCTTGTTGAGCTTGAGGCGTTCGAGGAATTTTTCCTCGCTGGGGAACGACTTGCGGCTGTCGGCGATGAATTTCTGCGCGGTCTCCTTGGCCTTGTCCTTGTCGGCGGGAGTGGCCTTGGCGGTGAGGATCTTGCCGACGATCAGCTCGTCAAGGAGGCGGGCCTGGAGCAGGTCGCGCTCGGCGTCGGTGATCTGCATCCCGCGCGCGGCCGCGGCGGCCTTGGCGGTGACGAAGGCTTCGTCCAGCTGGCTCCGCTTGATCTCGATGCCCTTGCCTTTGGCGATCACGGGATCAGAGAACAGGGTTTCGGCCTTGGCGGCGGGCTTGGTGGTGGCCGGGGCGGTGGCGGTCACGGCGAGGGCGGTGGACGCCGCCGTCAGCGCGCAGGCGCCGAGGAAAGCGATGGTCTTGGTGTGGTTCATAATCAGTTGCTGTTTGCTGTTTGAGGTTGTTGGCTGGAATCGTTCAAAGTTCGACGACGTGGACGTTGGTGATGTTCGGGTCGGTCTTCAGGGCGGCGAGCGCTTCGGCGGGCGGAGCGCTGTCCAAAGTGAGCACGGTGAGCGCGCGGCCGCCGGCTTCGTCGCGGGTCAGGCTCATGTTGGCGATGTTGACCTTGTGCTTGGCCAGCAGCGTGCCGAGGTGACCGACGATGCCGGGCACGTCCTTGTTGTTCAGGAGCAGGACGGTGCCGGCGACGGGGATTTCCACGGGAGTGCTGAACAACCGCACGATGCGGGGGTTGTTCGGCGAACCGAAGAACGTGCCCCCGGCGGAAATGACTTTCGCGCCGCCGTTGAAGGCCTGGACGTGCAGCCACTCGTTGAAGGTGACGGGTTCGGTGGAGCGCTTTTCCTCGACGCAGATGCCGAGCGTGCTGGCGATGCTGCGGACGTTGATGTTGTTCAGGTCCTTCACGGCCGCGCGGGAGAGGAAAGCCTGCAGCACAGCGCGGGTGATGGGGTCGATGTTCGGCAGTTCCTGCGCTTTGCCGCCGTAGGTGATGTGGAGCTTGTCCACCTGCGCGGGCGCGAGTTGCGCGAGGAGTTTGCCGAGCGCCGCGCCGAGCGTGAGGTAGGGCTTGACCTGTTCGTAGGTCTTGGCGTCGAGGAAGGGGAGGTTGACGGCGTTGCGGACTTCGCCGGTGAGCAGGTAGGAGGTCAGGACTTCGGCGACTTCGATGCCGCATTTCTCCTGCGCTTCCTTGGTGCTCGCGCCGAGGTGCGGCGTGAGGATGATGCCCGGATGCTTGCGGAACGGATGGTCGGCGGCCAGCGGTTCTTCGTGAAAAACGTCCAGCCCGGCGGCGGCGACCTTGCCGGAATCAAGCGCGGCGAGCAGGTCGGCGTCCACGATGATTTCGCCGCGCGCGCAGTTCACAATGCGGACGTTCGGCTTCATCTTGGCGAAGGCGGCGGCGTTCAACATGCCTTTGGTCTGGTCGGTCACGGGCATGTGGACGGTGATGAAATCAGCAATGCGATAGACGGCGTCGAGTTCAGAGGCGAGTTCCACGCCCATCGCTTGGGCGCGGGCTTCGGTGAGGAACGGGTCGTAGGCCACGACCTTCATCCCGAAGGCGAGGGCGCGCTTGGCGACTTCGCCGCCGATGCGGCCCATACCGAGCACGCCGAGCGTCTTGCCGGCGAGTTCGACACCGGAGAACTCCTTGCGATCCCACTTGCCGGCGGTCATCGACGCGTAGGCTTGCGGGACTTTGCGCGCAAGGGAGAGGATCATGGTGAACGTCAGTTCGGCGGTGGTGATGGTGTTGCCGCCGGGGGTGTTCATGACCACCACGCCGCGCTGGGTGGCGGCTTCCACGTCCACATTGTCCACGCCCACGCCGGCGCGACCGACGACGCGGAGCTTCGGCGCGGCGGCGAGGACTTTGGCGGAGATCTTGGTCT
>JAFMIX010000234.1 GCA_017853785.1 Verrucomicrobiales bacterium | reverse complement strand
TCGGCGCGGAATTCATCGCCACCCGGCGCGGCCTCGGGTATTGCATCGCATGAAGCTTTTCCGCTCCATCAAATGGCGGCTGCAGCTCTGGTATGGCCTCATCCTGCTGGCCGTGCTCGTCGGCTTCGGCGTCACTGCATATCACCTCGAGCACACCCGCCAGCTCCGGCGCATCGACGGCGAATTGCAACGCCGCGGCAACCTGGTCGCCGGCGCATTCCGCCAATTCCAACGCGGGCGCGGCCCGGAAGAGCCGCTGTTCGACGGCCCGCCCGCTGACCGCCCCCGCGGCCCGCGCCTTTTCGCCGAAACCGGCGACCCCGACCCCAACCGACCCCTGCCCCGCGACTTTCACCTGCCGCCGCAGATCGCCAGCTTCTTCGACGACGCTGACCCGAACGGATTTTATTACATCGTCCGGGGCCGCGACGGTCAGGAAATCATCCGCTCCGGTCGGGCACCGGTAATGCCCGACCTTTTCGCCCACGCGCCGCAATTGCCGCCGCCCGAATCCGCACTGCCGCGCACTGGCGCACCCGAACTGCCGTCTCCGCCGCCGCAGACCCAGGGCAAATTCCGCGAGTTGATCATCGTCACGCCACCAGGCCGGTTCATCCTCGTCGGCCGCAGCATCGCTCCCGAACTCGCCGAACTCCGCCGCGCGGCTTGGATGCTGGCAGGCGTGGGCGGCATGATCCTGCTCGTCGGGCTCGCGGGCGGTTGGTGGCTTGCCAACCGCGCCATCCGGCCCATCGCCGACATCAGCGCCGCCGCCACGAAGATCGCCTCCGGCGATTTATCGCAGCGCATCAACACCACCGACACCGAAAGCGAGCTCGGCGAACTGGCCGGGGTGCTCAACGCCACTTTCGCCCGGCTCGATGGCGCATTCGCGCGCCAGCAGCAGTTCACCGCCGCCGCCGCGCACGAACTCCGCACGCCCGTCTCCGTGATTCTCACGCAAACCCAAAGCACGTTGCACAAGGACCGCCCCGCCGCCGAGTATCGCGAGACGCTGGAAGCCTGCCAGCGCGCCGCGCAGCGCATGCGCAAGCTCATCGAAGCCCTCCTGCAACTCGCGCGGCTCGATGGCGGCGCAGCATCGCTCCCCCGCGAAACCGTGGCCCTCGCCCCACTCGCCGCCGAATGCGCCGACCTCGTCCGCCCGCTTGCCGCCGGACGGAACATCACGATCCAAACCGAGCTGGCTCCGGCCACTTGCGTTGCCAACGCCGACCAACTCGCGCTCGCCATCACCAACCTGCTGACCAACGCCATCCAGCACAATGCCGCCGGCGGCGAAGTCCGCCTCACCACGCGCGCGGAAAGCCACGCGGTGATTCTCTCCGTTGCCGACAACGGCCCCGGCGTGGCGGCGGAACATCTGCCGCATCTCTTCGAGCGCTTCTACCGCGCCGACGCCGCCCGCAGCGCCCACACCGGCGGCGCGGGCTTGGGGCTGGCGATTGTGAAGACCGGCGTGGAAGCCTGCGGCGGCACGGTGGCCTGCGCCAACCTCCAGCCGCGCGGGTTTCAGGTGGAGATCAAGCTGCCGGCGCAGGGCTGACAAAACCTTGCATCAGGCTTGCCGGGCGGCGGGCGGCGGCGGCGATGTTTCGCTGCTGGTGGCCGCGCTGGAGCAGCGTGAAAGCACGGTGTGGCAGGAGGATTGAACCGGAATCTGCCGGGAGGATTTTGCGTTGATCAGCAGCAGGATGGCCGGGAACCGCCACCGACTCGATGCCATCCCGGTATATGTTTCTGATCCGTTCCGCGCCTGCCGCGCCAATTTGCCCCCCTGCAAATCGGGTGTTATAGTTGGTTGTCGGAAAAGAAAGGAGGCTATATGAAACTGGCTAAACGCGGAAAAGAGGCATCTGGACCGCTGGCTACGGTTTCGAAGGGTCTGCCGCCCTTCTGGCCGATGCGGCGGTTGCAGAGCGAGATCGACCGTCTGTTCGAGGATCCATTCGGGACTTGGTGGACTCCTGAAGTGCCTTCCTTCGCCGGATGGATTCCGGCGGCGGATGTGTTTGAGGATAAGAACAACGTCATTGTGAAGATGGAGATTCCCGGCATGAAGAAGGAAGAATTCGAGGTCTACATGACGGGCGACAACCTGAACATCGCAGGTGAACGCAAATCGGAAACCGAGGAGAAGACGGCCGAATCTTATCGTTCAGAGCGGCATTTCGGACGCTTCCATCGGAGCATCCTGCTGCCTGTGCCGGTGGATGCCGCCAAGATCGAAGCCCATTACCAGGACGGCATCCTCACCATCACCTGCCCGAAGACTGAAGCAGCCAAGCGGAAACAGGTGGAAGTGAAAGTCGATTGATACCCACGCCACCCGGCAGCATCCTGTCGGGTGGTTTTGCTTGCGGCGTCGATGGCCGCCGGCCGAAGCCGCTGCGGATTCTGGACGAGGGTGGGCGAGCTTTGAGCGGCGAACCTGAGGCAGGTGTTGATTGCCTGATGGCTGCCTTGAAACGATCAACCATTATGTGTTTATGAATATCAAACCCGCAGAAAACAAAAGTGGAGTGGCGGTTAAACCGGAGCTCAAAGAAACCGGGCTTCCCTCAAATGAAGAACTGCGTTCAGTTCTTCCCGCGTTCAAGTTAAAAAAAATCCTCGTGCCGGTGGATTTCTCGGAGTGCACGAAGGAGTCGTTGTTATATGCAGTGCCGTTCGCCAAACAGTTCGACGCCAGATTGACGTTGTTGCATGTGATGGAGCCGACTTATCTGGCCCCTTCCGAAACGAGCGCGCTGCCCATTACGGAGACAGTGGAAGCCGCCACCAAGCGCTTGAAGCAGCTACGGGATCGGTGCGCGGGCACGGTGCAGTGTCAGACACTCGTGCGCCTTGGTTACTGCGAACATGAAATCATCAAAGTGGCCCAAGAAGAGGGCAGCGACCTGATTATCCTCTCGACGCATGGGCGCACTGGTCTGGCGCGACTAGTGATGGGTAGCACCGCCGAACGGGTGGTGCGGCGTGCAGGTTGTCCCTTGCTGATTGTGAGGCCGAATGAACATGAGTTTGTCACCCCGGATCTGGGCATGGAAAAGAATGAATTGGAGGCCGTGGACAAGTTCCAAGCAGCCGCGATGGAGGCCGAAATGGTGGCCGGCATGTGACCGGTCAGATGAATGTCCGTGGTGGCGGCATCGCTTGGGAATAATTTCAAGGGCGCAGGCGACTTGCTGCGGCGTAGCTGGCGCGGCAGCTTCCCATCTTCGAGATCAAATCATCTGACTGCTAAAAGGCATCAGGCGTTGGGTGTATGGAAATCACGCCCTTGTGATTGCATAAATTTGAAGTGGTTTTCAGGTGTAAGGGGTTTTAGGGTTCAATGTGGTTTTGTGATGCGAAAGGAGGAGTGGCTATGCACACGAACATCGGTTTGGAACGGTGTCTTTCCTTCTGTAACCGGCGGTTGAAAAGTGCGGATTAATCACTCCACGCGGTGCGCCGCCGGCAGGAACCACATCAACGGCATCGAAAACTTCTGGTATCAGGCCTAACGTCACTTGCGGAATTTTAACGCTGTGCCCAAGCAGCATTTTCCGCCATTCTTGAAGGAGTGCGAGTGGCGCTTCAACCATCCCAACCCAAAAACACAGTTGCGCCAATTAAATCAGTGGCTTCGTCACTTCTTAACCTGATTATCCAGGACAGCCCCTTTCAAAAAGGTAGTTAGTGCTTGTGTTTTCTTGAAGGCATTGGTAAATCTTTATTTGGATTAAGGTTATAGGGAATATAAAAGTATATGATATAGGGAATTACTATGGGTAAAAAGCAATCTGCATTTGAAGAGGCTTCGTCGGCTTTTCGTTTTCAAGAGGACGACTTTCCCCCGCTGCAGCCCCTCTTTCAAAAGCAGATCTG
>JAFMIX010000233.1 GCA_017853785.1 Verrucomicrobiales bacterium | reverse complement strand
GCAGCTCGGGGGCGTCGCTGGCCTCCACGCGAAACTCGAGGTCCAGCAAAGCCAGCAATTCTCTCCGGCGGGGCGAGGCGGAGGCGAGGATGAGCGGCGGCAGACTTCTCACATCCATAGTGTAGCAGAGCCGTTAAAGCTCCGCCAGCAACAGTGCTACCGTCCGGGCCTGGCCCGGTAAAATAAGGTCGGGCGCGATCTCGGCGAGCGGCTGCAAAACAAACCGCCGTTGCTGCGCCCGGGGGTGTGGCAGCGCCAGCTGATCGGTGGCGCGCGTTTCCTGCCCAAACACAATCAGGTCCAGATCGAGCGGCCGCGGCTCGTTCAAGACCAGTTTCGGCTGGCGGCCAAACTCTTTCTCCAGCGCCTGCAACTTGGCGTGCAGCGATTCCGGCGTCTCCTCCGCGCGCGGTGCGAGGGCGACGATGGCGTTGAGGAAGTCCGGCGATCCGGGCGGGCAATCCACCGGCGCGGTTTCGAGGAACGTGGAGACGCGCAGCGGCGCGGCGGAGAATTCCTGCAAGCGCGCGATGGCCTGCGCGAAGATTTGCCGCGAGTTGCCAAGGTTTGAGCCGAGGGCGACGAAGGCCAGATTGCTTTCCAGATTGTTCCCGAACCATTGCAGGCCATTGGGCAGCCTCTGGGTCGCGTATTCGATGTGGATGACGCGGCGGTGCGAAGGATTTTCCGCCGGCGAGGAGGCGTGTAACAGCAAGGGGCGCATCAACAGAACGCCACCTTTTGACACTGGGCAAAAAAACGGCTGGCCCGTTGTTGTTAAACGAGCGGCTTCCTCATCGCTGAGTTTGCCCTGACAATGCGAGCCGGGCAGCACCCGCAAGGCGCCGTTGCTGATTTCGCAGTCGTCCAAATGCAACCGGACTGTGACCATGTTTTCCAAAACCTCCCGGGGCGGATGCACGTGGACAACGCCGTCCTTCACTGACCATCCACTAAAACCCGGAGTTTCAACCCGCTCGGTAACAGCGATAGCCAAATCCTGATGCCACGGAACGCGCCAGTTGGCTTTGGGATTCTTGTCGAAAAAAATCACCCGGACCGGAAATGCCGGAGCACCGGCAGCCTTGCTCACCAGGGAGCGCAAAGCCGGAGAGTCAGCCAATTGCGCAATGTGCGGATTCGTCTGCAGCAGATTTCTCACTCCGCCGGACTTGCCTTGCGTTTGCCGCTGATCCAGCACCGGCGTCAATTCGGCTGCGAGTGAATCGCAAAATTCCGGAGCGAGCACTGATTCAATGATGCAGAATCCGTCCCGCTGAAATTGATGGAAGTCTATGCTATTCGGGTTCACTTGAGCCCCAACACATCCTGCATGTCGTAAATACCGGGCTTCTGCTGGACCACCCACGCGGCAGCGCGGAGCGCGCCGTTGGCGAAAGTATCACGGCTGGAGGCCTTGTGGGTCAGCTCCACGCGTTCGCCGACGTTGGCGAAGATGACAGTGTGGTCACCCACAACATCGCCACCGCGGACGGAGTGGACGCCGATCTCGCCCGGTGTGCGTTCGCCGACGATGCCTTCGCGGCCGTGCCGAGCAGCTTCGTTGTATTGCAGGTGACGGACCTGCGCGAGGATTTCGGCCAGGCTCTTGGCCGTGCCGCTGGGGGCATCGCGCTTGAGGCGGTGGTGCATTTCCACGACTTCGAGGTCGAAGTCCGGCCCGAGGATTTCCGCCGCCTTGCGGGTGAGCCAGAAGAGCGTGTTCACGCCGGTGGAATAGTTCGAGGCCCAGACCATGGGGATTTTTTCGGCGAGTTTTTTGATCTCGAAAACTTCCGTGTCGTAATGGCCGGTGGTGCCGATGACGAGCGCTTTCTGATGCTGCACGCACAGTTGCGCGACGCCGAGCGTGGCGCTATGCGAACTGAAATCAATGACGGCGTCGCCGCCGGCGATGACGGCGCTCAAGTCATCGCCCACATCGATCTGGCCGACGACCTGAAGTTGGGAGTGGCTGGGGGCGCAGGCGCTGAGGGCCTTGCCCATGCGGCCTTTCGCGCCGGTGATGATGATGCGAGTCATGGCGGAAAGTTAATCAGGGAGGCGAACCGACGAAAAGCAAAAGCTTACGGCAGACAGACGCGCACGGCATCGGCGTGGGCGGCGGCGAGTTCGTCGGCTTTGGTGATGCACATCTTCAGGTCGTTGAGCCGGCCGTCGGTAAGGCCGTAGATCCAACCGTGCACGGCAAGCTCCTGGCCGTGCAACCAGGCATCCTGCACCACGGTGGTCTGGCAGACATTGAGCACCTGTTCGATGACGTTCAGTTCGCAGAGCCGGTCGGCGAGTTGCTGCTCGTCCACGATGGTGTTGAGCTTGAAGGCGTGTTTGTGCCGCACGTCCTGCACGTGGCGCAGCCAGTTGTCGATGAGGCCGAGCTTCTGGTTGCGCAGCGCGGCGACGACCCCGCCGCAGCCGTAATGACCGCAGACGATGATGTGCTTCACCTTCAGGACTTCGACGGCATATTGGATGACGGAGAGGCAGTTGAGGTCGGTATGGACGACGACGTTGGCGACATTGCGATGAACGAAGACTTCGCCGGGCATGAGGCCGGAAACCTGGTTGGCCGGCACGCGGCTGTCCGAGCAACCGATCCAGAGATATTCGGGGCTCTGCTGGTGGGAAAGCTTCTCGAAAAATTCCGGTTCTTGGGCGCGGATCGACTCCGACCACTTGCGGTTGTTGTCGAAAAGGTTTTGGAGCAGGCGCATATCAGGAGAATTTAGAAGTAAGAATGCAGAATGCAGAGTTGTTTCAAAGCCAAATCCGCTTTGAATCCTGCCCCCGGCCTCCTGAATTCGTCATTTCAGCACGCCGACGGCCTTGAGGGTCTTCTTGAGCTTCTCGCGGTTGGCGGCCGCCAGGGGCACGAGCGGCAGGCGGCATTCTTCCTCCACCATGCCCATCATTGCCAACGCGGCTTTGGCGGGGACGGGGTTCGTCTCGATGAACAGGTCTTTGAACACCGGATAAAACTTGGCGTGATACTTGAGCGCGAGCGCGGGCTTGCCGGCGGCGAAGGCCTTGACCATCTGCGAAACTTCTCGCGGGATGACGTTGGAAGCGACGCTGATCACACCGTGCGCACCGACGGACATGAACGGCAGCGTGAGCGAATCGTCGCCGGACAGGATGGTGAACTTGTCGCCCAGCGCAGCGCGGAGCTGCGACACGCGGTCGGGGTTGCCGCCCGCTTCCTTGATGCCAACGATGTTCACGCTATCGTGCGCGAGACGATTCACCGTGTCCACGGCGATCTCGATGCCGCAACGGCCGGGAATGCTGTAGAGCACGATGGGCAACTTGGTCGCGCGCGCGATGGCGTGGAAATGCTGGAACAACCCTTCCTGCGTGGGCTTGTTGTAATACGGTGCGACCTGCAACGAGCCGTCCGCGCCAACCTTCTCAGCAGCCTTGGTCAGATAGATGGCTTCAGTGGTGGAGTTCGCACCTGTGCCGGCAAGCACCTTCACCTTGCCTGCCGCAAACTTCACGGAGAGCTTGATGATCTCGACATGTTCCTCGTAGCTGACGGTGGGGGATTCGCCGGTGGTGCCGACGGGCACGATGCCGTCCACGCCGCCCTTGATCTGGGCTTTAATGATACGTTCGAGGGCATCAACGTCGAGCTTGCCGTTCTTGAACGGGGTGACAATGGCGGTGTAAGTTCCGGTGAACATCATAAAGCGACCTTTAAAATTAGGTAAATTTCAGCGGTTGGCGAGAATGAATTTACCAGCTAATACTGGAGTTAAGCTGGCAATTTTTCGCCAAAGATCTCGGGGGAAATAACGCCCTCGCCGACTTTCGTGACGCTGCCGGTCATCAAAATATCGTAGCCGGCGCCAATCTCGATCTTGATGATGCCGCCGGGGCAAT
>JAFMIX010000013.1 GCA_017853785.1 Verrucomicrobiales bacterium | reverse complement strand
ATTGCCGGCTCGGACAGCGGCGGCGGCGCGGGCGTGCTGGCCGACCTGAAAATGTTCACCGCGCTCGGCGTCCACGGTACGTGCGCCATCACCTGTCTCACCGCGCAAAACCCACGCGGCGTCAGCGGCATCGAACCGGCTTCGCCTAAAATCATCCGGCAGCAAATTGAAGCCGTCTTTGCCGAACTCCCGCCCGCCGCTGTGAAGACCGGAATGCTGTTTTCCGCCGAAATCATCCATACCGTCGCGAAATTTTTTCGAAATTCAAAATTTGAAATTCGCAATTCCAAATTAGTCGTCGATCCCGTCATGGTCGCCACCAGCGGCGCGAAACTCCTCCAGCCCGCCGCCATCAGGGCGTTGACTGCCGAACTGTTCCCGCTTGCCGCCATCATCACGCCAAACCTCGACGAAACAGAAGTCCTGCTCGGCCGCAAGCCGGTCGCCGTGGAGGAAATGCGCGCCGCCGCGCAGGCGCTCTGGTGCCGCTACGGCTGCGCGGTGCTGGTGAAAGGCGGCCATCTGCGCGGCAGTCGCGAAGCGGTGGACATTTTCTTCGACGGCAAAACCGAATTGCTGCTGACCGCGCCGTTCATCCGCGGACTGCATCTGCACGGCACGGGTTGCACCTATTCGGCGGCGATTGCGGCGCACTTGGCGCGGGGTTGCGCCTTGCCGGACGCCGTCACCCGCGCCAAGGAATCCATCACCCGCGCCATCGCGGGCAGCCGGCGCATTGGCAAACACACCACGCTGGGAACAGTTTGAACTTGTGGGCAAAGAAACTTCCAACCACCGCTGGGCATGGCTCGTGACCGGGCTGTTCGTGGCAGGCGCAGTCCTAGCGGTGCTCTGGATGATGGCTGAGGTGAAGCGTATGCAGCAGTTCCGGGATTTAAATAATCCGCCGCGCGCAACCACCCCAGTTCGTTGAAACCGGATTTGGGCAACGCGTCCCGCCAAACTTCAGTTCTTCAGCTTCCCCGCCAGTGCCATGCCGAGGTCTTTTGCTGCGTTGATGCCGCGTTTGCCTTTGGCGCGCTTGCCTTTGCCGCCGATGAAAGAGACCACGCGCATGGCGACCTGTTTCCCGACAACTTCCGCGTGCGCACCCACCGGGCTGGCGCAACCGCCGCCCATCGCCGCGAGGAACGCGCGTTCCGCCATGACGCACGCCAGCGTGGGCGCGTGATTGAGCCGCGCACAAATCGCGGCGATGCGCTCGTCGCCGGCGCGAATTTCGATGCCGACCGCCGCCTGACCGACGCAGGGAATCATCACCTCGGCGTCCAACACCGTGGCCAGCAGGCCGTCGGGAACGCCTTCACCAATGAGCTTGCCAGCGGGCGTGATGGTGAACTTCAACCGGCCCAACCCCGCTGCGGCGAGCATGGTGGCGTCGATATCGCCGTTGGCGGCGAGCTTCTTCAACCGCGTGCTGACGTTGCCGCGCAACTCAGTGAATTTCAGGTCACGCCGGAGTTCGCGCAACTGTGCCTGGCGGCGTGTGCTGCTGGTGGCAATGACCGCACCCTTGGGCAAATCCTTGATGGCAAGCCGGGGCTTGAAGCCGCGCAACTTTGTTGCGGCGACGGGCTGCTGTTTTTCCCGATGCGCGGCATCCCGGTAGATCAACACATCCCGCACATCGGCGCGTTTGCCGACGGCCCCGAGCGTGAGGCCGGCCGGAAGTTCGGTGGGCAGATCTTTGAGGCTGTGCACCGCGAGGTCAGCGCGGCCCGCGAGCAAGGCAACTTCCAGTTCCTTCGTGAAAAGACCCTTGGGCAAATCCTTGTCGGGGTTGGCGAGCGACGCGGTGAGCAGTTTGTCGCCGGTGGTCTTCATGATCTTCAGCTCGAAGGTCAGGCGCGGGAAGGCCTTGCGGCATTGGGCGAGGACGTTGTTGGCCTGCGCCAGTGCCAGTGCGCTGCCACGGGTGCAGATGATGATGGGGCGTTTGGTGGACACAAATCAGGTGACGGGAATGGACCGGGAAGTGCCGAGTAACGCGGCGGCTTTTTCGCGGATGATCTGCTCGCAGCGGGCGATCTCCTGCTGGCGTTGCTTGAGGGAATCAGCGGCGATGCCCTGGAGGTCGTCCACGTTGTAAAGGTAGACGTTCTCCATGAAGTTGACTTTGGGATCAATGTCGCGCGGGACGGCGAGGTCGATGAGTAGCAATGGGCGCTGTTGCCGGGACTTCATGAGCGGTTCGAGCCGCACGCGGTCGAGCACAAAATTCGGGGCGGCGGTGCTGCTGATGACGATGTCGATGGCGGCGAAGGCGGCGGTCCAATCGGCGAACGGCACCGTGCGACCGCCCAGTTCAGCAGCGAGGGCAACGGCCTTCTCCGGCGAACGATTGGTGACGGTGATGCTTTTTGCCCCGCGCGAGAGCATGGCGCGGGCGGCTTTCTCGCTGGTGTCGCCGGCCCCGATGAAGAGGACATGGCGGTCGGCGAGGTCGGCGAAAATCTTTTCGGCCAATTCCACGCCGACGGAGGCGACGGAGATGCTGCCGCGCTGGATCCCGGTTTCGGTGCGGATGTGCTTGGCGGTGTTGAAGGCGCGCTGGAAGGCTTTGTTCAGCCGACCGCCGGTGTGCTTGTGCTGGAGCGCGAGGTCATAGGCGGTCTTCAGCTGGCCGAGTATTTCCGTCTCGCCAAGCACCATGGAATCAAGGCCACTGGCGACCTTGAAGAGGTGTTCCACGCTGTGCGGCTCGGTGAATTTGTAGATCTCGTCGGTGAGCGGATCGCTGTAGGCGTGGTGGCTGACGAGGAATTCGTGCAGGGCGGCGCAGGCTTGGTCGGGAGCGAGCGAGGTGGCGGCGTAGATTTCCACGCGGTTGCAGGTGGAGACAATGACGACTTCGTCCACGATGCGCGAGTCGCGGAGGGTTTGCAGGATGGCGGGCAGCCGCGCGGAGTCGAAGGCAAACCGCTCGCGCACGCTGACCGGCGCGGTGCGATGGCTCAAACCGATGGCGACGATGCTCATTGATGGTGGATCGGGGAAAGCAGGTTGCTGCCCCAGAACGTCAGCAGCACGAAGGCAAACAGTCCGACCGCGCTCCACGCGAAGCGGCGGCCCGCCACCGCAAACCGCATCCGGCCCGCCAGCAGGGCGAGATAGGCGACCCACACGACGCCCGACCAGATCACCTTGATGTCAGCAAAGTAGTTCACCTCGTGCTTTTCCATCACGAAACCTCCGAGGCCGAGGCCGAGCGTGAGCAGGAGAAAACCGTTGCGCAAAAACCGGAAGGTGATGGTGTCAAGCCGCTGCACCGGCGGCAGCAATGAGAAGAAGGCGCGAAGCTTGTTGAACTTCAGGTTGTGTTCCTGCGTGAGATACATCAGGCCAGCAACAGCGCTGAGGGCGAAGGCGCCATAGGCTTGCAGGATGAGCGCAGCGTGGAGGCTGGTGCGCCAGCCGGTGAATTGAGGCGCCGCCGCGTGCGGCGGATCCAGTGCGGGCATCAACGCGAACACTCCCAGCGTAAAGACCACCGGCGACACGAATGCGCCCAAGAACCGCAACCGGCTGACCACGCCGATGATGAGATATGCCGTGACCAGCGCCCAACCGACAAACATCGTGGCCTCGAAGAGGTTGTTGACGGGGCATTGTTTCAGCGAGAAGCCGCGCAGGACCATCGCGGTGAAATGCAGCCCGTAGCCGGCGAGCAGGAGGAGATAATTGACGCGGTTGTCCTCGCGAAAACCTTTACGCCAGAGTGCCACCGAATACACGGTGCTGATGCCGTAGAGCATCACGGCCAGCAGAAAATAATGACGGTCAGTGAACCAAGACACCCCCACAGGTTAGTTCCCGTCCGACTTCGGGCAAGCCGCATTTGTGCTCCCCACTCCGGGAAGCTGTTCCATGTCGTTGACGCCACCGGCGGGAGCGGATAGCTTGCCAGTGACAAAACTATGATCGCCACCGCCGCCGCCAAAAGCACCGCCGCCCCGACGTTCCGCGTCGGCGACGAGCGGCTGGTCAAGCTTACCGCCAACGCGGCCAAGAAAGTCTCCACCCTGCTCTCCCGCCAAGGCCGCGCCAATGGGGTGCTGCGGGTGGCTGTCATCGGCGGCGGCTGCTCCGGCCTGCAATACAAGATGGATCTGCAGGACGGCCCCGCGAACCGCGACATCCTCGTCGAAAGCGGCGGTGTGCGCGTGGTCGTGGACCCCAAGAGCGCGCTCTACGTCACCGGCAGCGAACTGGATTACGTGGACGCGCTCCAGGACGGCGGCTTCAAGGTCAAGAATCCCAATGCCGCGACCAGTTGCTCCTGCGGTGAGAGTTTCAGCGCGTAGCCGGTTCATCGTCGCGCCATGACGGACTATTTTCTCCTGCTCGACGAACCGCGCCGCCCTTGGCTCGACCCCGAAGCGCTCAAGCAAAAATTCCACGCCCGCGCCGCCGCCGTCCACCCCGACCACCTCCCCGCTGCCGCCGCCGCCGCCAAAGTTGCCGCGCAGCAACATTACACCGCGCTCAACGCCGCCTACCATTGCCTGCGCGAACCGAAAGACCGCCTGCGCCACCTGCTGGAACTCGAGCTCGGCCAAAAACCATCCGACCTCACCAATGTGCCGGACGACATGCTCGCGCTCTTCCGCGCCGTCGGCGAATTGTTTCGCGGCACCGACGCTTTTCTCGCGGAGAAAGCCCGCGCCACTTCGCCGCTGGTGCAAGTCCAGCTATTTGAGCGCGGCCAAGAATGGGTGGAAAAGCTCGGCGACCTGCGCCAGCAAATCATCGCACGCCGCGACCCGTTGCTGGAGGAACTGCAAACCCTGAACGCCGCTTGGGTAGAAGATAGAAGATGGAAGCTAGAAGATGGGAAAACCCGAGATCCCCAACTCCTAACAAGGTTGCTAGAAATCTGGCCGCTGCTCGGCTTTTACGAACGCTGGCTCGCGCAAATCCAGGAACGCAGCGTGCAACTCTCGTTTTGAAATGAAAGCCGCAGCCAATTCCTTTAACGCAAAGGCGCAAAGGCCCAAAGACGCAGAGGGATGTCCCAGCACCCGCAATTCTTCCCCTAGCAAGCTCGCTCGCCGCGTTTCGCTTTGGTTTGTTTTCCTTTGCGTCTTTGCGTCTTTGCATCTTTGCGTTGAAACTCTTGCAGCCGAGGAATCGTGGCCCGAAGCCTTGAGCCGGATGCCGCTCGCCGCACCCGTCGCGGAACTCAACCGCACCAACTGCGTGGACGTGATGCTCCGCTCCTTCCAATCCAACGCCACCGTCAAAGCGCTAATTTTCATGCCCGGCGCGACCGACGAGTTCTACATGTTCAAGCGCGCCCGCGCCACGTTCACCAACGCCGCCCCCACCCTGCTCGACGCCGTGACCGCTCTGACGAACCAGACGCTCATCCGCGTCACGTTCCTGCCGCCGTTCCTGCTGCTGCACTCGGATGAAGACCCGCTCACGCCACTCTTTACCATCTCTGACGAACCCACGGCGGAAAAATTGCGGCAACGGAAATTTCTGCCGCAAGCGCTCTACAACGACCGCGACTGGGATTTCATGATGCCGGTGCTGGAAAAGCAGTTGAAAATGGATTTTCGTCCGTGGCCGTATCGCACCGATTCGTGGCATTTCTACCGGCACAGCTTCGCGGCGTGGAATCTTACCGGCTGGGAGGCGCTCCAAGCCGTGTCACTCGCCGGCAAGGAAACCTTCACCGTGGAACGCAAGCGCGTGGTCTTCACCGGCGACATGCGCACGCGGACCTTGCCGAAGTTTTAGTGCGCCGCCAGCCAGTTGTCGCCCGTGCCGATTTCCACATCCACTGGCGCGTCGAGCTTGATGGCGGTTTTCATTTTCTCGGCGACCAGTTCGCGGACTTCCTTCTCTTGCGGTCGATAGAGGTCGAACACCAGTTCGTCGTGGACTTGCAGCAGCATGCGCGTCTTGAGCTGGCGCGCGGCGAGTTCGCGGTGGATGGCAATCATCGCCAGTTTGATCATGTCCGCCGCCGTGCCTTGGATGGGCGCATTGATGGCGTTGCGTTCGGCGGCGGCGCGGATGGTGCCGTTCGCGGATTTGATGTCGCGGAGGTAACGCCGCCGACCGGTGACGGTCTCCACGTAGCCGTGTTGCCGCGCGAAGGCGATGGTCGTATCAAGGTAGCCGCGGACGCCGGGGAACTGTGCGAAGTATTGCGTAATGATCTCCGCCGCCTCGCCGCGCGGGATGCCCAGCCGCTGCGCCAGCCCGAACGCCGAGATGCCGTAGATGATGCCGAAGTTAACCATCTTCGCCTTGCGCCGCTGCTCGGGCGTTACAGCGTCGAGCGCAACGCCGAACACCCGCGCCGCCGTGGCCGCGTGGATGTCCAGCCCGGAGGCGAACGCTTCGAGCATCGCCGGCTCGCGGCTCAACGCGGCGATGATGCGCAGTTCGATCTGCGAATAATCCGCCGAAAGCAGCGTAAAATCTTTGCCGCGCGGCACGAACGCCTTCCGGATCTCCTGTCCGCGTTCGGTGCGGATGGGGATGTTTTGGAGGTTCGGATTCTGCGAGTTCAACCGCCCGGTGCTCGTCGCGACCTGCTGATACGTCGTGTGGACGCGGCCCGTCACCGGCGAGATCGCTTCCGGCAGCGCATCGGCGTAGGTGGACTTCAGCTTCGTCGCCGTGCGGTAATCCAGCAGCCGCTGCACGACCGGATGCACGCCGGCGAGTTCGGCGAGCGTCTGCTCGTCGGTGACGTATTGACCGGTCTTGGTCTTCTTCGGCTTCTCGGCGATTTTCAGCACCTCGAACAAAATCTGCCCGAGCTGGCGCGGCGAATTGAGATTGAACTTCGTGCCGGCGAGTTCGTAAACGGCAGCTTCGTGCGCGGCAATTTCCTTGGCGAGCACTTCGGAAAATTCCGCCAGCGCCGCCGCGTCCAATCGCATGCCCTCGAACTCCATGTCCACCAGCACCGGCAACAGCGGTGCTTCGATGTCGTAGAACACTCGTTCCTGACCGCGCCCGGCCAGCAGCGGTTCAAGCGCGGCGCGCAACTGCCATGTCACGTCTGCGTCCTCGGCGGCGTATTCGGCGATCTGCGCGAGCGGCACGTCGGCCATCGAGAGTTGCGCGGATTTCTTTTCGCCGATGAGTTTGCTGATGGGCACGGGCGTGTAGCCGAGATAGACCTCGCTCAAGTAATCCATGCCGTGCCGCTGCTCCGGCTCGACGAGGCTGTGCGCGATCATCGTGTCGAACAACTTGCCGCGCACACTCACGCCATGCCATTTGAGTACGCTCAAATCGAACTTGAGATTGTGTCCGACTTTTTCGATGCGTTCGTCTTCGAGCACGGCGCGGAACTCTTCCAAAATGAGCTTTGCCTCGGTGGCGTCCTGCGGAATCGGAACGTAATACCCGGTGTGCGCCTTGAAGGAAAATGACAGACCGACGAGCTTCGCTTCTTTCGGGTCGAGCCCGGTGGTTTCTGTGTCGAAGCAGAAGGACTTCAGGCCGGCGAGAGTTTGGATGAGTTGCTTTCGCTCGGCGGGCGTGGCGGCGATGTGATATTCGTGCGGCACGTCGGCGATGGTCTTGAGATTGGCGGCGACGGCGGGGGCTTCATCGCCGGCAGCCGCAGCGGGTTGGGTTTCGCCGAAGAGCGCGAACTCTGACTGGGGCGATGATTGCCCCTCACCCCGGCCCTGGCCCCGCTCGGCGCGGGGCGAGGGAGAAGCAGTGGAAGCGGCTTTGACATTCGAGGTCGCGCTGGCGCGACCGCCTTTGAACTCTTCGCCAAAGACGCGGCGGCCGAGTGAGTTGAATTCAAATTCCACAAACAGAGCTTTCAGCGCGGCTTCGTCGAGGTTGCGGCGCTCCAGCGCGTCCAGTTCCACCGCGACCGGCACGGCGCCATGGATGGTCGCGAGTTTCTTGGACAGCTCGGCGTCGGCGCGGTGTTTCTCCAGATTCTCCTTGAGCTTGCCTTTGAGTTCGGCGGTGCGGGCGAGGAGATTTTCCACGCTGCCGAACTCGGCGATGAGTTTCATCGCCGTCTTTTCGCCGATGCCGGGCACGCCGGGGATGTTGTCCGACGCGTCGCCCATGAGCGCGAGCACGTCCACGACTTGCGCGGGGTTCTGGATGTTCCAACGGGCGAGCACTTCCGGCACGCCGAGAATTTCCGCGTCGTCGCCGGCGCGGCCGGGCTTGAAGATGAACGTCTTGTCCGTGACGAGCTGGCCGAAATCCTTGTCCGACGTGACCATATAGCTGCGGAAACCTTCCGGCTCGGCACGTTTGACGAGCGTACCGATGATGTCGTCCGCCTCGTAGCCGTCGAGCTCCAGCAGCGGGATGTTGAAGCCGTCGATGAGGCGCTTCACGTGCGGCAGTGCGGCGCTCAATTCCTCCGGCATCGCCTCGCGGTGCGCCTTGTAATCGGCGAACTCCGTGTGGCGCGCCGTGGGCGCGGCGGTGTCAAACGCCACGGCAAGGTGCGTGGGCGACTGTTTGCCGATGATGTCCAGCAGCGTGTTGGCGAAGCCGTAGATGGCGGAGGTGTTGAAACCCTTGGAGGTGAGGATGGGCGCGCGGATGAACGCGAAGTGCGCCCGGTAAACCAGCGCCATGCCGTCCAGCAAAAACAATTTTTTTTCCGGCGTTGCCATGCCGGGATGAAACCAGAATCCTTAAGGGAAATAAAACTATTCTGCGGATGCGTACGGTCGGGGAACAAATTTCACCTGCGCCCCAAGAAGTGCTTTCCAACCGCAGAACTTCCGGCTATCTCTGCTTGATGCCAGATACGAGTCAAGCGGGTGAACGCATTTTGCGCGGCATCGCTGTTTCCGCCGGCGTCTGTCGCGGCAAAATTCTCGTGCTCGGCAAACCGCAGACCGGCATCCCCAAGCGGCAACTGGCGCCGGCCGAAATCGCCGGTGAAGTCAACCGCCTCGGCCAGGCCCTCAACCAGACCCGCCACGACATCCTCGAAGTCCAGCGGCAGGTTACCGAACGCGTCGGCCCGGCGGAAGGCGGCATCTTTGACGCGCATTTGCTGGCATTGGAAGACCCGGCGGTAATTGATGAAGTGACGGGCATGATCGAGCGGGAACGGATCAACGCCGAGTTCGCCTTTCACACCGTCGCGGAAAAATACGCCGTCGCGCTCGGGGCCATCGCAGACGATTATCTCCGCGAACGCGCCACCGATTTGCGCGACGTCGCCGCCCGCGTGCTGAACCGCCTGCTCGGCCAGCGTCATGGGCCGGACCTGCATCACCTCGCCGAACCTTGCCTCATCATCAGCCACGATCTCACGCCCTCGACCACCGCCCAGCTCGACAAGCAAAAGGTGCTCGGCTTCGGCACGGATGTCGGCAGCCCCACCTCGCACACCGCCATCATGGCGCGTTCGATGCGCATCCCGGCGGTCGTCGGGTTGGGCAACGCCAGTGAAGTCCTGCGCGACGGCGATTACGTTTTGCTTGATGGCTTCAACGGCGCCATCATCGTCAACCCCAGCGACCAGACGCTGTTCGAATACGGCCAACTGGTCCGGCGTCAGGATTCGATCCAGGTCAAACTGCGCGACCTGAAAGACCTCCCCGCCGTCACCCTGGACGGCCATCCGGTCATCCTCTCCGCGAACATCGAACAGGCCGAGGACGCGGTGGCGGTGACAAGTTGCGGTGCGCACGGCGTGGGCCTGTTCCGAACCGAATACCTGTTCATCAACCGCGACGAACTGCCCACCGAAGCCCAGCAAGCCGCCGCCTACCGGGAAGTCGCCGCCGCACTGCAACCGCATCCCGTCGTCATCCGCACGCTCGATCTCGGCGGCGACAAATTTCTGACACACCTGCAAGTGCCCAAGGAGATGAACCCCTTCCTCGGCTGGCGCGCCATCCGGTTCTGCCTGCAAGAGACCGCCATCTTCCGCACCCAGCTCCGCGCCATCCTCCGCGCCAGCGCCACCGGCAACGTCAAGATGATGTATCCGATGATCTCCGGCTTGGACGAAGTGAACCAAGCCAACGCACTGCTCGAAACCTGCAAGGCGGAGTTGCGCGCCGAGGGCGTGCCGTTCGATGCCGGGCTGGCAATCGGCGTGATGATCGAGATCCCTTCCGCCGTGATGGTGGCGGATGCGCTCGCGCGCCGCGCCAAGTTCTTCAGCATCGGGACAAACGACCTCATCCAATATTCGCTCGCCGTAGACCGCATGAACGAGAAGATCGCGCACCTCTACGAGCCGACGCATCCGGCCATCCTGCGCCTCATCAAGATCACGGCGGACGCCGCGCACCAGCACGGCATCAAGGTCAGTGTGTGCGGCGAAATGGCCGGCGACCCGGCATTGACGCCGTTGTTGCTCGGCTTGGGCGTGGATGAATTGAGCGCCGCGCCGCCGCTCGTGCCGGCCATCAAATTCCTCATCCGGCATCTGAAACTGACGGAAGCGCAGGAGCTGGCCGCGTTTGCCTTGCAGTGCGAATCCGCGCCGGAAATCCTCGCCCGCACCCGGACGCTCGCCCGGGCGGTCGCCCCAAGCCTGTTCCAGAATACACTCTGACGCCGGCAAAACCGCCGGTTTGCGTCAATCCATCGCCGCCAACTTGGTCGCGGCCTGCTCCCATTCGGGCGTCAAGACCTCCAGCCGGTGTTGCACGTTCACCAGTTCGCGGTTGATGGCCGCCGCGCGGCCGGGGGTGTTGTAGGTCTCTTCCTTCTCCAACTCGGTAGTGAGTTCCACCTGTTTGGCTTCGAGCTGCTGGATTTCCTTTTCCAACTGATGGACGATTTGCTGCGCGCCTTTGCGCTGGTTGGAACGCGCCTGCCGTTGCTCGGCTTCAAGGCGTTTCTGTTCCTTGCGGTCAACGGCAGGCCGGGCGGCCGGCGCGGCGGAAGTTTTCGGCGCTGAACCGTTCGTGCCGCCGGAAGTCAGCGCGGCGCGGGCGGAGGATTGTTGCGTCTTGTCGAGGTAGTATTGGTAGCCGCCGGGATAATGCGTGAGCTGGCCGGCGGTGACGTGGACAACGTGGTTCGCCAGCGCGCGGATGAAATAGACGTCGTGGCTGATGAAGATGAGCGTGCCCTCGAACTGTTCGAGCGCGTAGAGGAGCGCGTCGATGCTGCTCATATCGAGGTGCGTGGTGGGCTCGTCCATGAGCAGGAGATTCGGCGGGTCGAGCAGGAGCTTCACGAGCGCGAGCCGGCTCTTCTCACCGCCGCTGAGGACGCTAACGCGCTTGAAGACGTCGTCGCCGCGGAAGAGGAAGCTGCCGAGCAGCGTGCGGACGAATTGCTCGGTGATGCGCGACGGCGTGTCGAGCGCCTCTTCCAGCACGGTGCGGGAAAGATCGAGTTGGTCCACGCGATACTGCGAGAAGTAGCCTGCCTTGACGTTGTGGCCGAGTTCGCGCGTACCGGATTGCGGGGCGAGATTGCCGGCGAGGAGCTTGAGCAAAGTGGATTTGCCCGCGCCATTGGGCCCAACGAGCACGGAGCGCTGGCCGCGTTCGGCCTGAAAATCCATGCCGCGATAGACGACGTTCTCGCCGTAGGCCTGGTGGATGTTCTCCAGCGTGATGACCTTCAGGCCGCTGCGCTGCGGCTGCGGGAAACGGAAACTCACCTTGGCGTCGGCCTGCTCCGGCGCATCGATCTTCTCCATGCGCTCGATCTGCTTGAGCTTGCTCTGCGCCTGCGACGCCTTGGAGGCCTTGGCGCGGAAGCGGTCGGCGAATTCCTGCAACGCGGCAATCTCACGCTGCTGGTTTTTGTAAGCGGCGAGTTGCTGTTCCGCCTGCGCCTCGCGCTGCGCGAGGTAATCCTCGTAGTTGCCGCGGTAGCGGATGAGCTTGCTGGAACGGATTTCCACAATGCTGCCGACGAGTTGGTTCAGGAATTCACGGTCGTGCGAAATCATGAGGATCGCGCCGGGGTAGCCCTTGAGATATTCCTGAAACCACAGGAGGGATTCGAGGTCGAGGTGGTTCGTGGGCTCATCGAGCAGGAGCAAATCCGGCTCGTAAACCAGCAGCCGCGCCAAATGCGCGCGCATCACCCAGCCGCCGCTCAGTTCGCGCGAGGGCCGGTTGAAATCCTTTTCGCGAAAAGCGAGGCCGGCGAGGATTTGCTTGGCCCGGGCCTCGATGCGATAGCCGCCGAGTTCGTGAAAACGATTATGCACGTCGTCGTGGATGTCTTCCGGGTGCAGCGCCTCAACCGGATGATCCGAGTCCCACGCCTGCACGATGCGGCGCAGCTTGACGAATTCCGGCGTGATGGCGGTGGCGAGTTCCAGCACCGTCTCGTCGCCGACGGGCGCGCTTTCCTGCGGGAGGAAGCCGAACTTGATGCCGCGTTCGAGGGCGATCTTGCCATCGTCCGCGCCCTCCTCGCCGAGGATGATGGAGAAGAGCGTGGATTTGCCCGCGCCGTTCGGCCCGACGAGGCCGATGCGGTCACCGCGATTCACCTGCAACGACGCGCCGGCGAACAACACGCGTCCGCCGTAGGCCTTGCTGATCTCAGAAAGCGTCAACATTGAACCGCGAGCCTATCTGGAACCGCCCTGAAAACCAAGCTTATGCGCGGACGATTTCCGTTATGCGCGGTTTTCGCAGTTGGCATCTGGAGGAATTTGCACCGCGCACCACCTCTCCCACCGCGCCTCCACGCTTGACTCGCCCGGGCGCGGTTTCCATATTCCAGCCGCACCCAAGCTACCGCAAGCACGCGCGCGATTTTATGGCCCAGCCAAAGCTGACGAAGTCCCCCAGGAAAATCCGCCCGTCGCGTTCCGCCACCCCGCTGGAAGCTCCTGTCGCGCCTTTGTCCCCCGCCGCTGAGCTCGCCGAAAAGATCAAGGAGTTGGTCCGCATCGCCCAGGAGCAGGGCCACCTCACCCCTGGCGACATTCAAGACACACTGCCTGAGCGCATCAAATCCCCCGAGAATCTCGAAGAAGTTTACAACCAACTTCGCAATCTCGAGATTGAGATCGCAGACGCCAACGAGGCGGACCCCGGCAAACCGCCCGAAGCGGAGGAAGCCGAAGACAAGTCGCGGCTGGACATCCTCGACGACCCCGTACGGATGTATCTCAAACAGATGGGCCAGGTCCCGCTGCTGACCCGCGAACAGGAGATCGAGATCTCCAAGCGCATCGAGGACGCGGAAACGGAGATTCGGCAGATCATCTACCGTCTGGGCTTCACCGCCAAGGAGCACATCGCCCTCGCAGAAAAACTCGTCTCCCAGCCGCCCAAGGAACGCTTCGACCGCGTCGTTGTGGAAACCCAGTGGGAGCGGCGCGAGAAATACCTCGGCACTCTCCGGAAACTCATCCGGCAGGTCCGCGCCCTCGACGAACGGGCCGATGCCGCCCATGCCACTTGGGTCGCCGCCCGCGGGGCTGCCGCCCGCCGCCGCGCCCTCGCCGCCTGCCACCGCGCCACCGCCGCGCTCGAAGCCGTCTTCCCCAAGTTCCATTTCAAACTCAACGTCATCGAGGAGATGGGCGTGTTCGCCGAAAACCTGCACGACAAATTCGAAGGCAGCCGGCTCGCGCTCGCCGAGTTCAAACGCCAGCGCAAATCTGAGCGCCAGCATGCGCTGCTCCTCTCCGAACAGCAGAAGCTCCGCGCCCTCGAGGAATTTGTCCGCCAGACCGCCGCCGACTATCAAGCCGCCTACGCCCGGCTCAAGCGCGCCACGTTCGCCGCCAGCCAGGCCAAAACCGAGATGGTCGAAGCCAACCTCCGCCTCGTCATCTCCATCGCCAAAAAATACACCAACCGCGGCCTTTCCTTCCTCGACCTCATCCAAGAAGGCAACATCGGCCTCATGCGCGCCGTCGAGAAATTCGAATACCAGCGCGGCTACAAATTCTCCACTTACGCTACCTGGTGGATCCGCCAGGCCGTCACCCGCTCCATCGCCGACCAAGCCCGGACCATCCGCATCCCGGTGCACATGATTGAGATCATCAACAAAGTCATGCGCGTGCAGAAGCGACTGCTCCAGGAATTCGGCCGCGAACCCACTCCCGAGGAGATCTCCGACGAACTGCAAATACCCGTCGACCGCATCCACACCATGCTTAAGATGGCGCAACAACCCGTCTCCCTGCAGTCCCCCGTCGGCGAGAGCGAGGACGCGAACTTCGGCGACTTGCTCGAGGACAAAGCCGCCACCGACCCGCTGGACATGACCAGCTTCAACCTGCTCAAGGACAAATTAAACGACGTGCTGGACAGCCTTACCGAGCGCGAGCGCCAGGTGCTCGAACTCCGCTTCGGCATCGGCGACGGCTACTCCCGCACCCTTGAAGAAGTCGGCAAGCAATACAAGGTCACCCGCGAACGCATCCGCCAGATCGAAGCCAAAGCCCTCCGCAAGATGCGCCACCCCACCCGCATCCGCCAGTTGCAAGGCTTCCTCGAAATCGAGCCGGCGGATTGACAGAGCGCCGCCACCAGGCGCGCTTTCCGCTCGCCTTCGGCTCGCGCAGATGATTGATTTTACGTGTGACCACTCTGCTCATCGCCACCCGCAACGCCCACAAAGTCGGCGAAATCAGCGCCATTCTCGGCGAACCATTCCGGTACCTCACCCTCGACGATTACCCCAGTGCGCCCAGCGTCGTTGAGGACGCCACCACCTTCACCGGCAACGCCACCAAGAAAGCCACCGAACTTGCGCGCTGGGTCGGCGCTGCCATCCCACAGCCCGCCTTCGTGCTCGCCGACGATTCCGGCCTCGAAGTAGACGCCCTCGCTGGCGCGCCCGGCGTCCATTCCGCCCGCTTCGCCGCCCTCGACTCTGGCGCCGCCGGCAACTCGCCGGACGCCGACAACAACCGCAAACTACTCCGCCTGCTGCAGAATATTCCCGCCGAAAAACGCACCGCCCGCTTCCGCTGCGTCCTCGCGTTGGTTGAAGCCCAAAGTCCAAAGTCCAAAATCCAAAGTCTGCGATTGTTCAGCGGCGCATGCGAGGGCCGCATTGACTTCGCCCCGCGCGGCGCCGGCGGTTTCGGCTACGACCCGCTCTTCATCCCGGATGGCTTTACCCAAAGTTTTGCCGAACTCGGCGAAGATGTGAAAAACCGCCTGAGCCACCGCGCCCAGGCATTGGCGCAACTCAAGGCAGCGCTGTGAATCCCCAAACTTGCCCCTGCCACCACACGCTGGAATCCTGCTGGCAACGCTCGCCCGAATCGCCGCCGCGCCGCCGGGCAGCACCACCACCAGACTGGCCCGCCAGAAACTCACGCGCTACTTGCGGAACAATCCCATCCGCTGCAGTTCCTTCCGCACATGACCGTTGTTGGCGATGAGGCGGAAAGCATTTTCCCCATCCGGCAGCGGCTGCTTCCAGAATTCGCCGCCCGCCCGCTCCAGAATTAAACCACCCGCCGCGATGTCCCAGAGGTTCACGCGCGATTCGATGTAGGCATCCAACCGCCCGCTCGCGACGTAGGTGAGCGCCAGCGCCGCCGAGCCCATCATGCGAACCTTGCGCACGCTGTAAGCGAGCTTGCTAAAGAACGGCAGCATCTCATCCACCGACTTCTTGCTCTTGGCGAAGCCCGTCGTCACAAGGCAATCCGCCAGCTTGCGGCGTTTGCTGGCGTGGATGACGCGCCCGTTCAATCGCGCCGGACCATCGTGCGTGGCCGTCCAGATTTCATCGGCAAACGGGTCATAAATCACGCCGAGCAACGTCGCGTAACCGGACTTCACCCGCCGCTGCAGCGCGATGCACACGCCCGCGTGCGGGATGCCGTAGGCGTAATTCACCGTGCCGTCAATCGGGTCGATCACCCAACGATATTCCAGTGTCACATCGCCGGAATCGCCCTCCTCCCCGAGCAACGGGATTTCCGGGAACGCCGCCGCCAGTTGTTTCTCGATCAACTTCTGGCAGCGCACATCGAGGTCGAGCTTGATGTCATATTGGCTGGCCTTATTGATGACCTTGGCCGAGCGCCAGTTCTTGCGCATTAGTACCCCGGCTGCCTTGGCCGCAACCATACTCACCGCCAGCGCCCGTTTCACATTCACCGCTTTCATTTTTTGCACGGCGGCAGTGTAGCGGAATCCCGGAAATTCACAAAACCTTCTCCGGAAAATTCCGCCTATCTTATCTGGGCGGTAGGACAAATACCGTCCATGTGAATAACTATTTTCAACTTCATTTCTTGGCCGCCGCAGCCACCGGGCTAAAGTCGGAGGTGCGACATGAAACCGATCAACCGCATCCTCCATGTGGACGGTGACAGCTTCTTTGCCAGTTGCGAAATCGCGCTGGACGCCAAGCTGCAAGGTCGCCCCGTGTGGGTGGGCGGCGGGCGGCGCGGCGACGGCATCGTCATCGCCGCCAACCGCCTCGCCAAGAAGTTCGGTGTCACGACCGGCATGGCGTGCTTCGAGGCGAAGCGCCTGTGTCCTCAGGGCGTGCTCTGCAAACCGCATTACGACGCCTACCGCCAGCTCTCGGCGAAAATGTTCCGCATCCTGGAGCAATATTCCCCCACGCTCGTACCGACCTCGATTGACGAGGGCTTTCTGGATTTCACCACGATGGACCGGACGGTTTGGCGGCACACGGCGCCGCAGGATTACGTCGCGGAAATCCGGGACCGCGTCCAGCGCGAGGTCGGATTGCCCGTGTCCGCCGGGCTGGGCAGTTCCTCCCAACTCGCCAAGCTCGCCACCGATGTCGGCAAGCCGGGCTTTCTCGAAGTGCCGGCAGGCGCGGAAAAGGATTTTCTGCAAGACCGCTCCGTGCGCGAGCTTTCGGGCATCGGCAAAAACCGTCAACGCGCGCTCGCCGGGCTGGGCGCGCTCACGTTTGGTCACGTCGCCAAATTGCCCTCGAT
>JAFMIX010000232.1 GCA_017853785.1 Verrucomicrobiales bacterium | reverse complement strand
TCTACGAAGGCAAGGACGTGCGGAAAGCCGTGCAGGATTTGACCGGGCGCGAGTCGAAAGCGGAAGACTGATTCAAATGCGGAGTGCGGAATGCGGAGTGCGGAATGTTTGAGTTGTGAACGTCACACAAATGCGATAACGAAAGATGCGCTATGAGCAAAGAGGATTTGAAGCTGCGAACAAAACAGTTTGCGTTGCGGATAATCAAGCTCGTTGAAAGTCTGCCGCACGACCAGACTTCCAGCGTTTTGGGGCGGCAATTATTGCGGGCGGGAACTTCAGTGGGAGCGAATTATCGAGCAGCATGCCGTAGCAAATCCACGGCAGACTTCATTTCCAAGATGGGAACGGTGGAGGAAGAAACCGACGAGTCTGGTTATTGGATGGAACTGCTCGTGGACTCCGGAAAAATACCCGCCGCCAAAATTGCCGCTCTTGCTCAAGAATCAGGCGAATTGACCGCAATTGCCGTCGCCTCCATCAATACCGCCCGAAAATCCGGAAGCCGCTGAACTGCGCCGTCTTTATTCCGCATTTCGCATTCCGAATTCCGCACTCAAGCGAGCGCGCCTTTGATCAACTTCATCAACTCCGCATGGCTTTCCACGGCTTTGAGCTGCGAAAATTCCCGCTTCACATTCTCCGGCGCGTGGATAAGGAAGCCGACGTTCGCCTCGAGCAACATCGCAGTGTCGTTGTAGGAATCACCTGCCGAGATGACGTGGTAGTTCAACGCCTTGAGTGCGGCGACGGATTTCTGCTTCTGGTTCGGCTGGCGGAGTTGGTAGCCGGCGATGCGGTCGTTCTCCACGATGAGCCGGTGGCAGAAGAGCGTGGGCCAGTTGAGCTGCTTCATCAGCGGCTGCGCGAATTGCTCGAACGTGTCCGAGAGGATGATGACCTGCACGAAGGAGCGGAGTTCATCGAGGAATTCCTTGCCGCCGGGCAGCGGTTTGAGCGTGCCGATGACATTCTGGATGTCGGACAGTTTGATGCCGTGCTGGTCCATGATGCCGATGCGATAGTTCATCAGCTTGTCGTAGTCCGGCTCGTCGCGGGTGGTGCGGCGGAGTTCGGGGATGCCGGTCTTTTCGGCGACGGCGATCCAGATTTCGGGCGTCAGCACGCCTTCCATGTCCAGGGTGACGATTGATTGTTTCACGGGCGCGGAGTGTTTCAAAACGGCGGCGGAGTGTCCAGCCGTTCGCGGTCAATCGGGCGGCAAAACCTTCTGCTCGAACTTTAGAAAACCAACCTGCCCGAGCGCGACGCCTGCCAGAATCAACAGCATCGCCAGCCACAAAGTTTTTGTCACCGTCTCGCCGAGGATGAGGTGCGACCACGTCATGGTGCTAATCGGAATGAGGTTGTTGAACAGGAACACGCGGCTGGCGGGCCAGAGCCGGAGCGCGTTGTTCCAGCACGCGTAGGCGACCACGCCGCCGCCGAGGATGCACACGAACTGAACCGTCACGTCGGTGAGCGTCCACACGACGGGCTTCGCCAGGGTCAGCTCCGCCACCGCAAGCGGCATGAGCCAGACGCCGGCGCGCCACATCGTTTGTGCCGCGACTTCCGCGCCGGGAATTTCCAGGCTCAACCGCCGCGATTCATGGCTGTAAATCGTCCACAACACGCTGCCCTTGATGCCGAGCAATTCACCCAGCGGATTCAGCCGCGCGTCGTGCAGCGCCGGCCAGAACAATGTCACCACGCCCGCCAGCGCGAGCAGCGCCGCGCCGTAGCGCAGCAGGCTGCGCCAGGATTTTTGCGGGCGCTCCTCCCACAGCAACGCCCACACCGGCGACGCGCCCAGATACAGCGCCACATGCGCTGCGGACGAGAGTCGCATCGCCCAGTTGAAGCACATGATATACACCGCGAGCACCAGTCCGGTGCGCAACCAGAGTTGGCGCGCCTGCGCGCGGCTCGGGCGCACCGCCGGTCCGAACCAATCCGTCCAGCGGAACAACCCGACCATCAGCAGCCCGGCGCAAAAAAACCGCGTGCCGCCGATGAATCCCGGCGGCCACGCCTGCGCCAGCCACTTCGTGCCGACGTTGTTGCCGCCCCACAGGAAGATGGTGAACACCAGCATCGCGGCCACGGCCCAATTGGACTGATTGCCTTTCACGGGGACAATGTTGGGCTCAAGCCGGCTCGGTGATGACCGTGTCGGTGTGTTCGTAAGCTGGCGCGCAGCAGCAGAGCAGGCGCAGCGTTTCCGGGCCGGTGTTCCAGAGCTTGTGTTTCTGGCCCGCCGGAATGGCGATGGCGTCGCCGACGTTCACCTCGCGGATCTCATTTTCGATCTTCATCCGCCCCGTGCCGTGCGTGATGAAATAAATTTCCTCCGCACGCGGATGATAATGCTCCTGCGTGCTCGCGCCCACGGGCAGCCGCGCCTCGGCGAGACTTTGGTTGCGGATGCCGGAGTTGCGATGCGCCAGCAGCTCGCGGATCTCCGAGCCGTCCTTCGTGATGAATGCGGGCACGACTGCCAGATTTTTGATGTCCATGCGTTGATTGAATCACGGATCGAGACGGCAAAAAACCAATAAATTCCCGAATCCGGCGATGAAATGCAGGGGCAAGTTTCCGCTCCGCTCCAGAACCTCCCGCTACGGCGAACTGTTGCGAACCGCTCCCAAGGCAAGGGCTGCCTTTGCCAAAATATGTGGAGGCGGGCTGGATGAGTCCGTTTTATAATACTTAGCGAGAATAGAATCAAAACCGATTCAAGCTGGTGCAAATTATGAACGCTTTGACCGCCCAACCGCAAAAGAAAAAGCTCCAGGCCGCCCTCGCCCACGCCAGCGGCGACAAGCGCTTCAAGATCCTTGAGGTGCACATGAAGAAGCACCAGTTCCAGCACGACGCCCTCATCGAAGTGCTCCACAAGGCGCAGGAACTCTTCGGCTTCCTCGACGACGACCTGCTCCTTTTCATCTCCTACAAACTGAAGCTCCCGCCCAGTCGCGTTTATGGCGTGGCGACGTTCTACCATTTCTTCACGCTCAAGCCGAAGGGCGAGCACACCTGCGTCGTCTGCATGGGCACGGCCTGCTACGTCAAAGGCGCGGACAAGGTCATCGCCGCCGTCTCCGAGCACGCCAAGATCAAAGCCGGCGAGACCACTCCCGA
Source organism: Verrucomicrobiales bacterium (assembly GCA_017853785.1). Lineage (GTDB taxonomy): Bacteria > Verrucomicrobiota > Verrucomicrobiia > Limisphaerales > JAFMIX01 > JAFMIX01. The sequence continues at coordinate 763 of JAFMIX010000232.1, read as the reverse complement.
CAACAAGGTCTCCCTCCTCACCGCCCGCTGCATCGGCGCGTGCGGCATCGCCCCCGCCGTGGTCTACGACGGCACAGTCACTCCGCGCGCCACCCCCGAATCCGCCGTCGAACAAATCAAGAAGTGGATGTAACCAATATGCTCCTCAACGACCTCCTCCAGATCAAAGAAAAGGAACTCGCCGGGCGCAAGAAATTCACCCTGCGCTGCTGCATGGCCGCCGGCTGCATGTCGTCCGACTCCAAGGGCGTCAAAGAACAGCTCGAAAAAGCCGTCGCCGCCGCCGGCCTGCAAGACTCGGTCGAAGTCCGCGGCGTCGGCTGCCTGAAGCTCTGTTGCCAGGGGCCGCTCGTCCAAGCCGACCCCACTGGCATCCGCTACGAAAAAGTTTCGCCGCAGGACGCCGCCCTCATCATCGCCGCCCTCGAAGGCGCGAAAAACAACCTCGCCAAAGGCGACCCTAACGCGCCCTTCTTCGCCAAGCAACATTCCATCGTCCTCGCCAACAGCGGCGTCATCGACCCCGAACGCATCGAGAGCTACATCTCCGCCGCCGGCTATCAGGCTTTGCACGAAGTCCTGCACGAGATGACCCCCAAAGACGTCGTCGAAGCCGTGGTCAAGAGCGGCCTCCGCGGTCGCGGCGGCGCGGGTTTCCCAACGGGCCTCAAGTGGGGCACCGTCGCCAAGTCGCCGGGTGCGAAGAAATACGTCATCTGCAACGCCGACGAAGGCGACCCCGGCGCGTTCATGGATCGCAGCG
>JAFMIX010000231.1 GCA_017853785.1 Verrucomicrobiales bacterium | reverse complement strand
ACTTTGTCGCCGACACGCGGGCCGGTCGGCTCAGGCGGGGACGGAGGTGCGACGCGCACGACGGGCACGACGGGTGCGACGGGTGCGACGGGTGCGACGGGTGCGGATGCCGCCGGAGCGGCTTCCTCCATAGGCGCGACGGGAGCTGCCGGTTGGGGACGGGGCTGGCCAGGCAATTGAATGAAGCCGACTTTGGCGCCGAGAGTTGGGCCGGCCAGCGGGGCGGGTTCGGGGGCTGCGGGTTCCGGATCGGCGTGGATGACTTTGATGGCCGTTTCGACGGGGGCAGGTTTGGGGGCTTCGGCGGCGGGCTTGGGAGCAACTTTGGCGGCGTAGGCGGGGTTCGACTTGATCAGTTCCTGCTCGAACCATTCGGCGGTGATATTATCGAGCGAGCTCGACGCGACTTTGGCCTGGGTGATGCCCAGTTCTTTGGCCTTGGCAAGGATCTCCTTGTTGTCCACGCCAAACTTTTTCGAAATGTCGTAAATGCGAACGGACATAATATTTTGTCGCTGTCAACCGCTGCCACTGACTGAACCCGGCTGCTTTCATAGGCCAGAGCGCCCGGGGCAATGGCTAATCCGGCAGGCCATGATTCAAGCGGCTGTGGGTTCACCACCGGGGGCGGCCCGGCGCGCAGCCTCCGCCCGCACCGCTTCCAAAACCGCTGCCGCCTGTTCGCCGATCTGCGGCAGATCCGCGATATCTCCGGCTTCGGCCTGCAACAAATCTTCGATTCGCGTCAGGCCGGCGTGCACGAGGGCATCGGCCTGTTCCTGAGTGACTCCAGGGATCGCCGCCAGCAGGCGCACGGCTTCGGCGACTTTTTCTTCAAAACCTTTTTTCTCCACGACTTCCGCTTCGATGTCCACCTGCCAGCCGGTGAGCTTGGCGGTGAGGCGGGCGTTCTGGCCGCGCTTGCCGATGGCGAGCGAGAGCTGATCTTCGCTGACGATGACCTTGGCGCGCTTGCGGGCCTCATCGATGACAAAGGACTTCAACAGCGCCGGGGCCAGAGCGTTGGTGATGAATTCGCGGATGTTGGGCGACCACTTGATGATGTCCACCTTCTCGTTGTTGAGTTCGCGGACGATGTTCTTCACGCGCTGGCCGCGGAGGCCGACACACGCGCCGACGGGGTCCACTTTTTCATCGCGGGTCCAGACGGCCATCTTGGTGCGGAAGCCGGGTTCGCGGGCCACGCCCTTGATCTCGATGGTGCGGTCGTTGATCTCGGACACTTCGAGCTGGAAGAGCTTGACGACAAATTGCGGGTCGGCGCGGGAGAGGATGATCTCCGGGCCGTGCGGGCCGTCCTCGATGACTTCCTTGACGTAGGCGCGGATGCGTTCGCCGACCTGATATTCCTCGATGGAAACGCGCTCGCGGTTGGGCATCATGGCCTCGTATTTGCCGAGGTCGATCACCACATCCGAACGTTCGAAGCGCCGCACGGTGCCGCTGACGATTTCGCCGACGCGGTCCTTGTATTCCGCAAACACCAGCTGTTTCTCGGCGCGGCGAAGCTGCTGCATGAGCGCCTGTTTGGCGAATTGCGCGGCGATGCGCCCAAAACCTGTGGGCGTGACTTCGACTTCCAGTTCCGCGCCGACGATGGCGTCCGCGTTGAGGCGGCGGGCATCGAACAGGGAGATTTGGTCGTGCTTGGAAATGACTTTTTCGGCGACGACGAGTTTGGCGAAGGCCTTGATGTCCCCGGACTTGGGGTCGATGACGCAACGGAGTTCCCGCGCCGGGCCGACCGCCTTTTTGGCGGCGGACAGGAGCGAATCCTGGACCGCATTGACGAGGACATCACGGCTGATGCCCTTTTCGCGCTCCCAAAACTCCAAAACTGCTAGAAAATCTGCGTTCATATTTTGCCAAGGCAGCCGTCCCTTCTGGGGAACAAAAAAGTCGGCAGATTGCTCTCCGACTTCTCTCGCTGGTGACCCAGCCGTATGCCTTCTGGGGGCGTACTATAGAGATGCCGCCGGAAAGCGTCAAGGTTCAATTCCGCTGCGAATGGTTGTCGGGATGGGGCTGCCGGGGCGGGGAGCAAGGCTGTTGGGCGGTTTTATTTGACCGGACCTCGTTTTCCCGCAAAGTTACGCGAAATGCATGACGTGATTTCGCCGAATCCCTGGATGATGCTGCCGTTCGGGCTGTTGCTCGCCACCATCGCGCTGGCCCCCTTGGCGGCCGCCCAATGGTGGGCGCGGCATTATCCCAAGGTCGCGCTGATACTCGGCGCGATCACGCTGGGGTATTACTGGTTCGGCCTGCAAGCGCAGACCCGCGTCCTGCACGTCGCCCACGAATATGTCAGCTTCATCGCGCTCGTCGGCTCGCTCTACGTAGTGTCCGGCGGCATCCACATCACCGTGAAAGGTGAAGCCACGCCGGCGGTCAACGTCCTCTTCCTCCTCATCGGCGCGATCATCGCCAACCTCCTCGGCACGACCGGCGCGGCGATGCTGCTCATCCGCCCGTGGATCCGGATGAACAAATACCGCATCACGGCCCACCACATCATCTTCTTCATCTTCATCGTCGCGAACATCGGCGGCTGCCTCACGCCCATCGGCGACCCGCCGCTCTTCCTCGGCTATCTCAAAGGCATCCCGTTCTGGTGGGTGGCGGAACATTGCTGGCCGATGTGGCTCACAGGCGTCGGCTTGTTGCTCGCGATCTTCTACGTGGTGGACGAACTCAACTTCCGCCGCGCCCCCAAACCCGTCCGCGAGAAGGAAACCGCCCGCGAACAATGGCGCTTCGACGGTCTGCCCAACCTGTTTTTTCTCGCCCTCATCTTGGGCGCGGTGTTCATCAATAATCCGCCGTTCCTGCGCGAGGCGTTGATGCTTGCCGCCGCGGGCGGTTCGTATTTGACCACGCGCAAATCGGTGCACGAGGCGAACGAGTTCAATTTCCATCCCATCCAGGAAGTCGCCATCCTGTTCATCGGCATCTTCGCCACGATGATGCCCGCGCTCGACTGGCTTGCGCTTAACGCCCCCACACTGCTCGGAGCGAATCCCGCCGCGGGATTCTTCTACTGGGGCTGCGGCGCGCTCTCCAGCGTGTTGGACAATGCGCCCACCTACCTCGCGTTCCTCAGCGCTGTGTTTGGCTCGTTTGTGGACGCCGACAGCATTGCCCAAGTGCAACATCTCATCCAGACCGGCGGCGCGGACCTCGCCACCTTTGGCCACGGCGAACACGCCGAGGCCATCAAGAACACCTTCCTCGCGCTCCAGAAATACCACGGTGCGGAAATCCTCACCCAAGGGGTGAGCGAGGACGAAATCAAGATCTGCTACCTGCTCGGCAACGCCACTTATAATGTCTACATCCTCGCCATCAGCATCGGCGCGGTCTTTTTCGGCGCGGTCACCTACATCGGCAACGGCCCGAATTTCATGGTCAAAGCTATCGCCGACCACCAGAAAGTCCACACGCCTAGCTTCCTCGGCTACGTCTTCAAGTTCACGCTGCCGTTCCTGCTGCCGGTATTGCTGGTGGTATGGTGGATGTTCTTCCGGTAAAAAAACGCCCAGCTCCGGTAGGGACACGCTGCTGCGTGTCCCCATAGCGCGGCGCGGCTATCCCACGCTGGAGCAGTTCGCCGCCGAGTCTTTTCGGGAAGGCGCGGCGGATATCAATTTAAGAGCTGGACAAGCTGGACTGGAGTGCGCAGGGTTGTCGCAACTAGCGAACGGTGATGTGCGGAAGACGAGTCTGCCGCAGCATTTGCAAACCGAGACGTGCCGCCTCAAGAAAACGCTGATTTAATCCGGTTGGATTTCTTTGAACGAGGGGCTGCTGTTCTGGTCAGTGTTGTATGCCCCGCCAGAATGCGGGTCAGCAACAAATCAGATGCAGTTCACGAACACGAACACAGCAAACCTGAAAGTT
>JAFMIX010000230.1 GCA_017853785.1 Verrucomicrobiales bacterium | reverse complement strand
AACAAAACCATGTAACCAAGGCTGTCCTTATGAAAAAAGTATTTTACCTGCTCGTGTTGCTGGGCGTGACGTTCATTCCCAACTTCGGATTCACCGAAGACTTTTGGGCCTTGGGAACTGGTAATCCTAAAACGTTTCATGAACACTGGATGAAAGGTTTGCCGGACTCTATGAGAATCAGCGAGCTTTCCATTCCCGGAACACATGACGCGGGGACCGAACTTACCCCGGCAGCCTTACTTGTGCCAGGAAAGATTTATGCAGTATGTCAAGATGCCTTTGTTGGAACCCAGCTACTGGCCGGCGTGCGCTTTCTAGATTTACGAGTGACAATATCTGGAGGGGTTTGGGTAATTTATCACAATTTCTACTACTTCAGGCCCATATTGGAGGTGCTGAATGATATAGACAGTTTCCTCAAGACGCACCCAAGCGAAACGGTGTTGGTTCGGCTGACTGCGGATGAAGCAAGTAAAGACGAGCAAAATGCAGACTACACTGCGTTTGTGAATGTCCTATATCCAAATATTGTCAATGCATACAGTAATATTTGGCAGCGCCCGGGTCGATATCGCGCTGATGGCGTCACGCCCACAACATATGCCGATCAAGCGACGCCTGCGGTGGGTGATGATTATTTTTGGACTGAGAGTTCCTTGTCCTAGCAACCAGATCGTGAGACTGATTTAAGCATTAAAGTGGTTGACACTCCAATGATAAATGGAGTGTTAACATGAATGAACAAACGATAGTAGAGAAGAAGAGGAACAGCCCCCCGAGGGGGGCTGGCGGCGCGAAAAAAACGCGGCGTTACACCCCCGCCGAAAAAATCAAAGCCGTCCGGCTGTACTTGGAGGAAGGCTTTAGCCGGAGTCAGGTCTGTACGGAAATGGGGATGGCGCACAGTGGGCTCAGCCGCTGGGTCAGCCAGTATCAGCAACAGGGCGAAGCCGGATTGCAACCCCGGTTCCCGGGCAAACGGGCGGCCAAACTGCCGGCGGTGATCACCGAGAAGGTCGTCGAGCTCAAACAGCAAAATCCCACCTTCGGCATCAAACGCATCAGCCAGGTATTGCGCCGGTGTTTCTTTTTACCGGCCAGCCCGGAGACCGTGCGGCAACGGTTGCACAAGGCGGAGTTGATGACGCAGCAACCACCGCGCAAGCAGCGCAACATGGTTCGTCCCCGCTTCTTCGAGCGGGCCACCCCCAATCAGATGTGGCAGACGGACATCTTCACGTTCCGCCTCGGCGGCCGTTACGCCTATGTCGTCGCCTTCATGGATGATTACTCGCGGTTCATCGTGGGGGCGGATTTGTTCCGCAGTCCCACGGCACAGGCGGTGATCGAAGTGTATCGCGTGGCCGCCGGCGAGTTCCAGCCGCCCAAGGAGATGCTGACGGATAATGGCCGGCAATACACTTCTTGGCGGGGCACCAGCCGGTTCGAGGCTGAACTACAAAAGGATCGAGTGGCGCACTTCAAGTCGCGGCCGCAACATCCGATGACGCTCGGCAAGGTGGAACGCTTCTGGTCCACCATCTGGCAGGAGTTCCTCGTGCGCGCCCAGTTCGATTCCTTCGAAGCGGCACGGGAACGGATCAAACTCTGGATCAAATACTACAACCATAAGCGGCCCAATCAAGGTATCGAAGGCCTGTGTCCGGCGGACCGCTTCTTTGAGATCCAGGCGGAACTGCGGAAGACCATCGAAACCGGCATCCAAGAAAATCTGTTGGAGCTGGCCTTGCGCGGCAAACCTCAGGCGCCTTTCTACATGGTGGGACGCATGGACGGCCAGTCCGTCGTGCTCCGGGCCGAGAAGGGTAAACTTAAACTCAGTGTCAGTGATCAACAAAACAACGAACAAGAACTTACTTATGACCTCAACCAAAATATCGAACAACGAAAAGAAGGAACGGAAGCAGCGAACTCCAACCCCACCGCACAGCGCCCCGGACAAAGTCCAGGCGGTGCTGGCGGTGTGGACGGAGCGGTGCAAACCGGCGGAAGTCTGCCGCCAGCTCAACATCAACTGGGTCACCTTCAACCAGTGGCAGCAGCGGGCGATGGAGGGGATGCTGCAGGCGCTGGAGAACCGCGTGAACCTGACCAAGGGCGAAGCCTTGAGCCCACGGTTGCAAGCATTGTTGCAGCACCGCCAGCGGGCGGTGACCGCGACCAAAATCACCAGCCGCTTCGAGCAGATAAACCGGCTTGCCAACCCGCCAGCGGTTGCGGCAAAACCGGAGTAAATGAATGCCAAAGCCAGCCAACGGGCGGCGGTGATCTTGCAAGTCCGCTCCGGTCAGCTGACCGCCAAGGCGGCGGCGCAAGTGCTGGGGATCTCCCGCCAGCAGTATTACCAGTGGGAACAACGGGCGTTGACGGCGTTACTCTCGTCACTGGAGGATCAGCCGACGGGCCGGCCCAAGACGCCAGCGGACCCGGAGAAGCTCAAGCTGCAACGCCGGGTGGAACAGTTGGAGCAACAGGTGCAGCACTTCCAGCAGCAGGAACAGTTGCGCCAGTTGTTGCAGCAGTGGGCGGCACGGGACGACCTGCCACCAGCTAAAAAAAACTCCAAATGATCCCCCAAATCCTGCATCAGCTCGCAGCCACGAAACAGACCACCGGTCTGTCCTGGCGCAAGGTGTGCACCGAGGTGCCTTACCCCAGCGTCATGCGCTGGCGGCAACGGCAGCGGCAGAACCGCCCGGTATGTTTATCGCCCGGTCCCAAAAAGACCGTGCCCTTGAACCCGGCGGAGTTTTATCCGCTCTTCCGGCAGTTGCATCATGGCCGGCTGCGCACCCGGGGCGTGGTTAAACTTTATAAAAAGTTTGCCGCCGCCATCTCCCGGCGCCAACTGGCCGGGCTGGTGCAGGACCTTCGGCGGGATCAACTCGCAAACATGAAACGCATTGCTTGGTTGTGGTCGGGACTGGCCTGGTCCCTCGACGCCACCGAATATGGCGACCACCAAATCATCCCCGTACTGGACCTGCGTTCGCGCTATCGGTTCCAGCCGCTGGTCTGTGCCCGGCTGGAGGGTCGCCAAATCGCCCACCACCTCGAACAACTCTTCCGGCAACACGGCCCGCCGTTGTTCCTCAAACGTGACAACGGCTCGGTGTTCAACTGCCAGCCGGTCGATGAGGTGCTCGCCCGCTTTGGCGTATTGCCCTTGAACAATCCGCCGCACTTTCCCCGTTACAACGGGGCCAAAGAAAAAAGTATCCGCGACCTGAAGACGGCTTTGGACCAACGGCGCTACTCCCAGCCGGCGCTAGCTTCAGATCTGGCACTGGCGGTAGCGCTGACCGTCCAGGAACTCAATCATAAACCGCGCCGCTGCCTTAACAGCCGCACCGCTTGCGCCGTCTTCCATGACGCCGCCCAACGCCTGCGTTGGACCAAACGCCAACGCCAAACCATTTTCCGGTTGCTGCTCCAGCGGTTCGGAGCAATGATCGGAGAGCCGGTGAATGGCAATCAGCCCAGCCCTGCCACAGCGTGGCGGGTGACTGTGGAATCCTGGCTCCGCTGCCAGAACCTGATCGCTGTCCGCCAAAACCAGAAACCAAATGTGTCAACCACTTTACCAAAAATTTGGTCTCATAATTAATTAGGACCCACACTTGTCAAAGTCGGTGAATACGTTCGCAAGGGTCAGCGATTGACTGATGGCAAGATTGATCCGCATAGAGTGATTCCGATAAATCATTTCCGGATGGAGCAGATGGAGGCGGTTTTGTCTGGGTGAGCGAGGAACGATTTGATGGCGGTACAGAGCCTGTCGGTGAGTTCGGCTTCGGTGCGGGCGATGAAGTCCCAAAACCAGTCGGCTTTGAGGCGCAGCCAGAGCCGTTCGATGGGGTTGAAGTCCGGCGAGTAGCCGGGCAGGAACTTGGGCTCGAAAT
>JAFMIX010000012.1 GCA_017853785.1 Verrucomicrobiales bacterium | reverse complement strand
GCGCGGGATGACGTGGTCGAGGTTGAGCTGTTCGCGCTCGAAAACTTTCCCGCAGTATTGGCAGGTGTTTTTGTCGCGCTCGAAGATGTTGTGGCGGGTGAACTTCACTTCCTTCTTCGGCAAGCGGTCATACATGACGAGCAGGATGACGCGCGGCACGCGGATCTTGAAGCAGATGCTTTGGACGCTCTCGGGATGCGGCTCTTGCTGCGAGAGGTCGTGCCATTCGGAGAAATCGTAGGTCTGGAACGAACCGTCCTGCGCGTTGAGGACGGCTTCGGCGTGGCCTTGAAACAGCAGCGTCAAAGCCCGGCGGGCGGTGCAGATGTTGACTGCCTGCCAGAGACGGTTCAGCACCAGCACATGTTGGTTCAACATCGAGGTCATAACCAAACTTTACGCGAGGCTAGCACGCCCGCCAGTTGGGTGTCAATCTTGCCACGGTAGTGGCGCGGTTAGCGGCGGCGGTTGGTGCGGAATCATTTTATTCGCCGCCCTTGCCGGTTCTGCTATTTTCCCGGGCGATGTCGTTTTCGTTCACATTTCTGGGCAGCGGAACTTCACAGGGCGTGCCGCTCATCGGCAAGGAGTATCCCCCGGAATTTCTCGCCAACCCCAAGAACTGGCGCACGCGTCCGTCCATCTACATCGCCACGCCCGCCACCAAGCTGGTCGTAGATACCACCCCGGAATTCCGCGTCCAGTGCTTGCGCGAAAAAATCTCCTGGCTCGACGCCGTGATCTTCACCCATGCGCACGCCGACCACATCCTGGGGCTGGATGATTGCCGGCGGTTCTGTGACTTGCGCGGTGGCGCGTTGCCGATCTACGCCAGTGAGGAGACGATGCAGAACCTGCGGCGCGTCTTCAAATACGCCTTCCACGCCGGGCCCTGGCCGAAAGGTTATTTTATCCCCGAGGAACGCGTCGTGACCGGGCCTTTCACCCTTGGCGACCTGACCATCACGCCGTTCGCGCTGCCGCACGGCGCGACACAGACGAACGGCTACCTCTTCATGCAGGGCGGAAAAAAGCGGCTGGCGTATTTGAGCGATTGTAAGGAAGTAACGGTCGAAGCCTTGAACCACATCCGCGGGGTGGAGGTCTGCGTGCTGGATGCGCTGCGGCCGAGGTGGCATCCCACGCACATGTGCTTGGACGAGGCGCTCACAGCAGCCCGGCGCATCGGTGCGGAACGGACGTTCTTCACCCACCTCACGCATGATTACGACCACGATGTGGCGCAGGCGGAACTGCCGCCCGGCATCTGGTTCGCGTGGGACGGATTGAAAGTGGATTTTGAATACTGAATGAAGCTGATCAAACAAATCGCATTGGTGGCGCTACTGGCGGTGTTGCCGTTGCGCGCCGCCAATCGGGGCAACGAAGTGGTGGTCATCTACAACTCCGCCCTGCCGGAATCCAAAGGCGTCGCCGAACATTACGCCAAGCTCCGCGCTGTGCCGGCGGGGCAGGTGTTCGGCTTTCCGCTGTCCACCAACGAAAGCATTTCCCGGCAGGAATTTCACGCCTCGCTGCAACAGCCCCTCGCGCAAAAGCTCGAATCCGAAAAGCTCTGGCACGTCGGTGCGGAAACCCTCCCCGCCACCAACGGCACGGCTGCGCGCACGGTCCAGAAAGTTTTGACCTCCAAGATCCGTTACGCCGTTCTCTGCTACGGCGTGCCGCTGCACATCAAGGAAGACCTCGACCTCGTCGAGCCGGGCTCGGACAAAGTCCGCCTCGAAATGCGCCGCAACGAAGCCGCAGTGGACAGCGAACTCGCCTGCCTGCCCGTCCTCGCGCAGAAACTTCCCTGCGCCGGGCCGTTGCGCAATCCCTACTACACCACCACCAACGCCCTCAACCTCAATCCCACCAACAACCTCCTCATGGTCTCCCGCCTCGATGGCCCCACCGCCGCCATCGCCCGCGCGTTGGTGGACCACGCCCTCTTTGCCGAGACCAACGGCCTGTGGGGGCGCGCCTATTTCGACACGCGCAGCATCACCGAAGGCAGCTTCAAGGTCGGCGATGACTGGATGCGTGGTGCGGCGGAGATCGCGCGCTTTGCCGGCTTTGAAACCATCGTGGACACCAACGGCACCACCTTGCCGGCGGATTTTCCCGTGAGCCATCTCGCGCTGTATGCCGGGTGGTATGACGCCAATGTCTCCGGGCCGTTCCAGGATCCCGCCACGGAATTCATGCCCGGCGCCTTCGCCTACCACCTGCATTCCTACAGCGCCGAAACACTGCGCGCCACGAACCGCAATTGGTGCGGCCCCCTCCTCGCCAACGGCGTCACCGCCACCATGGGCTGCGTGGCCGAGCCGTATCTCGAAGGCACGCCGGACATCGGTGCCTTCTTCGGGCGGTTCTGCATCTACGGCTTCACCTTTGGCGAAGCCGCGTATGCCGCCCAAACCACCTTGTCCTGGCAGACCACCGTCATCGGCGACCCGCTCTACCGCCCCTTCGGCAAAGATCCGCAAGCCCAGCAACTCGACCTTGAGCGCCGCTGCAGTCCCTTTCTTGAATGGTCGCACCTCAAGGCCATCAACCTGAATCTTTATCGCAAGATGCCGGTGCTGAAGGCCCTTGATTATCTGGACGAGATCCCGCTCACCAAACGGAGCGCCGTCCTCACGGAAAAACTCGCCACCCTCCAAGCCGCGCTCGGCAAGCCCGCCTCCGCCATCCGCGCTACGCAGGCCGCGCTGGCGCTGCACCCTTCGCCCCAGCAACGCCTCCGCCTCCGGCTCGACCTCGGCACGAAACTCCTCGCCGCCGACCGCACCCCCGAAGCCATCGCCAACTACCGCAAGCTGCTGGAGGAATCGCCCGGATGGCCGGGCCGGCAAGCGCTCGCGGAAAAAATTGCGGCGCTGGAAAAGCAAGCTGCCTCGCCCGGCACCACCAACGCGCCCGCCAAGCCATGAGCGTTCCCGTCTTCTACGAAACCCACGCCCACCTCGACTACGACGATTTCAAGCCCGACTTCGTCGAGCTCCTCGCCCGCGCCCAAGCCGCCGGCATCACCAAGCTAATCTCCATCGCCACCGACCTTGCCAGCAGCCGCCGCGCGCTCGCCCTTGCCGAGCAGCACCCGATGATTTACGCCGCCGTCGGTTGGCATCCCAGCAACGCCCACGAAGCCCCCGCCGACATCCGCGCCGAACTCCGCGAGCTCGCGCGCCATCCCAAGGCCGTCGCCATCGGCGAGTGCGGGCTGGATTACTACCGGCTGCCCAGCGCCAACGGTGGCAGCGCGGCGGATGACGAAGCTTACAAACGCAAGCAGGCCGAGATTTTCGCGCAGCAACTCGAAGTCGCCGCGGAAACCGGCTTGAACTGCGTCATCCACCAGCGCAGTTCGTTCGATGACCTGTTCGCGCAGATCCAGCCGTTCGCCCGCAAGACGCGCGGCGTGTTCCATTGCTTCGGCGAAAGCGTGGCGCGATTAGAAAAAATTTTGGCGGTCGGCTGGCTTGTGAGCTACACCGGCATCGTCACCTTCAAGAACGGCCAGAACATCCGGGACGCCGTCGCTGCCACGCCGCTCGATAAGTTCATGCTCGAGACGGACTGCCCGTATCTCGCGCCCGTGCCGTATCGCGGCAAACGCTGCGAACCAGCCTACGTCATGGAGATCGCTGAGACGGTCGCGCAGGTGAAAAGCTGCACGCTGGCGGAATTGAGTGCCGCGACGTGCGCCACGGCGGAGAGGTTTTTCCCGAAGTTGCGTTGATTGCGAAATTGGCCTGCAAAGCACAACCAAGGACAGCCCAAGTGACGCAATCCCCATCAGGCCAGGATCGGCACGCCGCTTCAGGTTGCGCTGGCAGTTGGTTGGCCGTTTCCAGCTTTCTTGAACAGATGATCCGCCAAACCCAGCAACCGCTGTCCTGAAACACGCGCCCGCAAAATGCGGCGAACCAGACCGCGCGCGGGGTAGCGATAGTAATAGTCGCAGATTTCCTGCCGGATGTCCTCGGTGTTCGTCAGATGTTTGACCTGACGTATCAGCTCAATGTCCTTACTGAAAAACTCCCGGTTCAGGCGTCAAAGCAGGCGCACCAGTAAACTGGCGTTTGGAAAAACGCAGAGCAACAACACCGTCTCATCGAAGTCTTTGGGCAGGCACTCATAGGCATCACAAAACAATTCAAAAAACGCTCGTCCATTCATAGGTATGGCAATCCGGCTTCCTTCCCGGAAACCATGTTCATTGCTGGTGCGCGATTATTGATAGCCGACTTGGAAACACAGTCCAAAAAGAGGCGGTTTTGCGGTCAAAAACTCACGCTCTGGCCTATGGGCACGAGGTGCAATTGCTTGCCGGCGGCGCGGAATTTCTCCACGGCCTCGGCGCGGTTGATCTCAATCGGCGGGAAGGTGTCGTAGTGGATGCCCACAATCTGGTCGCACCGGATAAACTCGGCAGCGCGGATGGCATCATCCACGCCCATGGTGAAATTGTCCCCCACGCAGAGCGCGGCGAAATTCAGCTTGGTGCTCTCGCCAATGAGTTTCATATCCAGCGTGAGGGCGGTGTCGCCGGAGTGGTAAAAATTGCCTTCTGCAGTCTCGACGACGAAGCCGCCGGGGTTGCCGCCGTAACTGCCATCCGGCAGGCCGCTGGAGTGGATGGCGTTCACGAGCTTCACCCGCCCGAATTCGAATCGCCACGCACCGCCGTGGTTCATGCCGTGGGTTTTCGCCACACCCTGTTTGCCAAACCACTCGCAGATCTCGTAGTTGGCAACAATCGTGGCGCCGCAACGCTTGGCGATGGCCGCGGCGTCGGCGAGGTGGTCAAAGTGTGCGTGGGTGACGAGGACGTAGTCGGCGGGGATCTTGGCAACGTCGATGTGCTTGGCTAGGCCGTTGGGAGTGATGAACGGGTCGAACATCAGGGTTTTGCCGGCGACTTCGACGCCGAGACAGGAATGGCCGTAGTAGGTGAGTTTCATGATGGTAGCCCGGATTTTTTTGCCTTGCCGGAAAGTTAACGCGCCGCCGGCCCGGTGCAAGCGGTGGTTTCAAAGCCGAACTGCCGGAGAAAGTTCTCGGTGGGCGCCTTGATTTCCACACGGCTTTTCTGGAACGGGTCGCGGTAGCTCAAATACACCGAGCGCAGCCCCAACGGTTCGGTCGGGGCGACGTAGCCGGGGACGCGTTTGGGGCGGCCATCGGCATAGGTCGGGCCGGGCGGCGCGGTGTTCCGGCCGTAGAGTTTGTCACCAGCGATGGGTGTGCCGCCGGCCGCGAGGTGCAGGCGGATCTGGTGCGTGCGCCCGGTCACAGGCATGGCCTCGACGAGCGTGAGCGGGCCGCTGGTCGTCTCGCGGGTCTGCAACACGCGGAAATGCGTCTCGGCATCTTTGCCTTCCTGATGGTCCACGCGCATCTTGCCGATCTGGCCCGGGTCGGGCGCAAGCGGGAGTTCGCAGGCCCATTCTTTTTGTTTGGGCGTGCCGTTGACGACGGCGAGGTAGATCTTCTCCATCTGCCGGCTCTCGAAGAGTTCCGTGAACGGCTCGACCGCGCCGAGGCTTTTCACGAAGAGCAAAATGCCGGTGGTGTCGGCGTCGAGGCGGTGGACGTTGCGGAGGAATTTCAGTCCGCGCGAGCGCGCCCAGAAATCCCCGGCGCTGATGGACGAGGTGAGCGCGGCCATGAGGTTGCGGTTGGTATTTTGCCACGAGAACGGCACGAGCATCCAGCTCGCGGGCTTGTCCACGGCCAGCACGGAGCGGTCTTCGTAGAGGATGGGGATGCGCTGGAGACTTTGGCCGTCGTCCAGTTCGATGATAGTTGGTTTTGCCATGATCAGCCGTTTGCCAGTGCCGCCGCCAGGACTTCGGCCATGTGCCGCGGGCGCACCGGCGCGAGCGAGGCGATCTGTTGCCGGCAACTCGTCCCTGAGGCTATCACAACGGTGCCAAAAGGCTGCTCCTTTAATTTTTTTGCCAGCGGTGCGGCGACTTGCATGGAGAGATCGTATTTCGCCGTCTGCATCCCGAACGCGCCGGCCATGCCGCAGCAGCCGGTGTCGATGACCGTCACGCGCCGCTCGGGCAGCCGCGCTGCGAGCCGATGCATGAAGCCCGCTTCGGTGAGCGCCTTGGTGTGGCAATGCGCGTGCACGACGACGTTGGCGATGTCGGGCTTGAACCGCAACACGCCCGGCTCGCGCCGCAGCAGGTCGTCCACAAATTCCTCGAAGAGAAAACACCGCGCGGCGACGTCTTCCGCGCCGGGAAGTTTCAACTCCCGGTAATCCTCGGCGAACATGGAGTAGCACGACGGCTCCAGAAACAGAATCGGGATGAGGCTGCCTTTGACGTGCAACATGTCCAGGTTGTGCCGGCCTAGGCGCATCGCTTTGTGCAGATGTCCCTGGCTGAACGCCGGGCGGCCGCAACATTCCCGCTGCGTGGGGAGAATGACTTCAAAGCCCGCGGCCTCGAGCACCTTCACGGCGGCCTGGCCGATGTGGGGCTCGTGGTAGCGCGCGTAGGTGTCGTCCCAAAGAATGACGCGGTCGCGCTTGAGGCGTTTGGGCGCGGGCGGGCGTTTGGCGAACCAGACATCGAACCGTTCGCGCGTGTAGTGCGGCAGTGCGCGTTGTGGAGAAATACCCAGCACGCGCGCGAGCACCTGCCGCGCGAAATAGGAATCCACAATCATGTTCGCCAGCCACGGAAATTTGCAGCCGAGCGCGCCCAAGTGGTCGGGGCCGCTGAAGATGCGCTGGCGGAATGTGAGGCCGTGGGCGCGGGTGCGGGCGAATTGCAGTTCCGCCTTGAGCAGCGGCAGGTTGACGTTGGACGGACACTCGTTCACGCAGGCGCGGCAGGAAAGGCAGTTGCTCAAGGCTGCTTCCAAGGCCGCCGCGTCCGGCTCGCCGGGCGCGCCGAGGACGGTGCGGATGATGTTCGCGCGGCCGCGCGTGGACATGAGTTCGTCGCCGGTGGCAATGTACGTGGGGCACATCGTCGGCGAGTCCTTGCGGCAGCCGCCGCAGCCGTTGCATTGCTCGAGGTTGGCAATAAACGATTCGTCGCGCGCGGCGAACGCCAGCGTGGGGACGAAGTTGAGTTCGAGGGGCGCGGTCACGTTGCGGCGCAGGTGGGTGTCGAGTTTGTAGCGGCCGTCGCCGATGATCTTGCCGGGATTGAACAGCCGGTGCGGGTCGAACGAGGCTTTGATCTCGCGCATCAGCTTGTAAAGTTCGTCGCCGACCTGCGCCCTCAGAAATTCCGTGCGGCTGAGCCCCACGCCATGTTCCGCACAGAACGAGCCGCGGAACTGCCGCACCAGCGCGGCGACTTCCTCCGTGACTTGCCGGAATTTCACCAGGTCGGCGGGCGCATGCAGGTCCAGCACGGGCCGCACGTGCAGCAGGCCCGCCGCCGCATGGCCGTAGAAGGACGCCTCCAGATCGAGCCGCTGCATGATGTCGCTCAGGCCGGCATAATAGGCCGGCAAATCTTTCGGCCGCACGGCGGTGTCCTCGATGCACGTCACCGGCTTCGCGTCGCCGCGGCGGCTGGTGAGCAGCGAGAGGCCGGCCTTGCGCAACGCCCAGAACTGGTTCACCTCCGCGAGCGTCTGCAGGATGCGTTTGCGCACGCCGATTTTTTTGCATTCAAGCGCGGCGAGCTTGGCCTCCACGTCACCGTAAAATTCCACCGCTAGGACTGCTGCACACGGTTGCGCGTCGAAATCCAGCAGGTGCCGCGCCGCCTGAAAATCCCGATGGCCGCGCGTCTGGTCGATGAGGATGCGGTCGAGGTGTTCGATGGCGACGGGCTGCAGGTCAACCAATTCCACCGTGGCCTGCAATGCCTCGGTGATGGAATCGAAGAAGACCAAACCCACGCCCAGTTCCTTCGGCATCGGCAGGATCTTTAACTCGGCGCTTATGATGCCGGCGAGCGTGCCTTCGCTGCCGGCGAGGGCGTTGATGAGATTGCCCGGTTCGCGGACCATGCGGTCGAGGGCGTAGCCAGGCAGGCGCTTGACGAGGCCGGGCGGAAACTGTTCAGCCACCAGCAGGCCGTTGAGCGCGGCGATGTCCTCGAGCAGTTCGCGTTGGGGCAGGAGCGTGTCGCGCTTGGCGCTGACGGTGGCGGTGCTGCCGTCGGCGAGGACGATTTCCACGGCGGTCACGTGGTCGGCGGTCGTGCCGTAGTGCGGGCTGCGGGCGCCGGAGGAGTTGTTGGCGATCATTCCGCCGATGGTGGCGCGGGAACTCGTGGCCACATCCGGGCCGAAGCAGAAACCGTGGGGCTTGAGGAATTGATTGAGCTGGTCCAGCACCACGCCTGCGCCGACGCGGACGGTGCGCCGCAGCGGGTCGAAGTCGCTGATCTCGCGGTTGTGCCGGGCGAAATCAATCACCAGGCCGTCGCCCAACGCGCCGCCGACGAGGCCCGTGCCGGCGCCGCGTGGGGTGACGGAGAGACCGGCTGCGGCTGCGGCCTGAATCATGGAGGCGGCTTGGGCGGCGGTGCGGGGGAATCCGACGGCGAGCGGCTCGATTTCATGGTGCGAGGCGTCGGTGGCGTAGAGCGCGCGTGTGAGTTTGTCGAAGACGACTTCTCCGTTCGCCGTGGCGAGCGTCGCGTGTTGTTGCGTCGGCGTCATGTTGCGAGCAGACGCGGTCAGTGTAGAAACGTCCGGGCCGGCGGACAACGGAATTCGCGAGACTTAATCTGCCAGAATCCGCCGGGCGGCGGCGCGGACGGATTCCGCCAGTTCGCGCGGCTGGACGACGGTGGCATCGCCGCCCCAGCTCAGGACCCAACGCTCGATCTCCACGAGGCTGGAGAGCTTGAGGCGCAATTCCACGCCGCCGTTCTTGAGGTCGCGGAGTTCCTGCGACTCGTGCCATTTCTTTTCGCGGACGTAGGCGGCGGCGCGGGCGTTGAAGCGGAGGACGACGGCAAATTCGCCCGCGCCGGAATGGACGCCGAAGCTGCCGCGCAGGCGCTTTTCGAGGGAAAATTTTTGCGGGCGCGGAAAGGTCTTGCCGGTGCGCTTCGCGGATTCCATGCGCGCGGGCACGAAGGTGCGGATGTCAGCGCGCGCGTGGTCGTAGGCGAAGAGATACCATTCGCCGTTGATGTTCGCGAGGTGATACGGGTCCACGCGGCGCAATTCAGGCGCGCGCTGGCCGGGTTTGCGGTAGGCGATTTCGAGTTGCTGCCGCTGCGCGGCGGCCTTGGCGAGCACGTCGAAGATTTCCAGATTCAGAATCTGCTCGGCACGGGTACGGAAGGAAATGGTGTGCTCGAGGTCGGCGAGGGTGAGCGAGATGGTGTCGGGCAACGCCTGTTCCATCTTACGGATGGCGGAGAGGAGGGGCTTCTCCAAGTTCGTGCCGCGATATTGCTGGAGTGCTTTTTCGGCGAGGACGAGCGCGAAAATTTCGCCCTCGGTGATCTGCATCGTGGGAAAGGCGCTGACCTCGCCGGAATAGAAATAGCCGTGGCGGATGGCGTCGTAGGCGATGGGGAGCTCCATGCGATCGCGCATGAAATCCAGATCGCGCTGGATGGACTTGGTGGAGACTTCGAGTTCGGCGGCGAGTTGGGTGCCGTTGGGATATTTGCCGGATTGAATCGCCTGATGAATGCGGAGCATGCGCTCCAGCGGCGGGCGGGAGTGCGGGGTGGCGATTGGTGGCTGGCTCATTGCGGATAGCCATAGCGGAATCGCTCCGGCTCAGCAATCCGCCAATGTGCCGACAAAAACCGGCGGAACATTGAAGTCCCGCCGTTCTGGTCGTGAGATTGGGATCAGCCCTTGTCGAGCTTGGCCAACAGTTCGTCGTTGGTCTTGTGCTTCTTGAGCGCGGCGGTGAGCGTCTCCATCGCTTCAATGGGATTGAGGTCCACCATCGTGCGGCGGAGTTTGCGGATGGCTTCGAGATTCTTTGCGGGAAAAAGTTTCTCCTCCTTGCGCGTGCCGCTCTTGGGGATGTCGATGGCCGGATACAAACGGCGATCGGAGAGCTTGCGGTCGAGGATGAGCTCCATGTTGCCGGTGCCTTTGAACTCCTGGAAAATCAATTCGTCCATGCGCGAACCGGTGTCTACGAGCGCGGTGGCGAGGATGGTGAGCGAGCCGCCTTCCTCAATCTTGCGCGCGGAGGCGAACATCTTGCGCGGGATTTCCAGCGCGCGGGCATCCACACCGCCGGACATGGTGCGACCGCTGCCGCTGTGGACGCTGTTGTAGGCGCGGGCCACGCGGGTGATGGAGTCGAGCAACACGAAGACGTCTTTGCCGGCCTCGACGATGCGGCGGCAGCGTTCGATGACGAAGCGTGAAAGGCGGACGTGCGTGTCCAGGTCCTGGTCGTTCGAGGAGGCGATGACTTCGGCCTTCACCGAGCGCTGGAAGTCGGTGACTTCCTCGGGCCGCTCGTCGATGAGCAGCACGATGCAGTGGACTTCGGGGTGGTTGGTGGTGATGGCGTTGGCAATCTGCTTGAGGATGGTGGTCTTGCCGGTGCGCGGCGGGGCGACGATGAGGCCGCGGGTGCCTTTGCCGATGGGCGTGACGAGGTCGATGACGCGCGTCTCGATGAGGTCTGGCGAGGTTTCGAGGGTGAATTTCTCGATGGGGTCGATGGTGGTCAGGTTCTCGAAGCGGACGACCTTGGTGTAGTCGGCAAAGGGGATGTTGTTGACGGTGTCCACGGACCGGAGTTGGGGGCTGTTGCCGCGATGGGGCGGCTGCGTCGGCCCGGCCACGAGGCTGCCTTCGCGCAGGAAATGGCGCTTGATGGTATCAGGCGTGACGAAAACATCGGCGGGTTTGGGGGTGAAGTGGTTTTGCGGCGTCCGGAGGAAGCCGAAACCCTTCTCCGAAATCTCGAGATACCCCGTGCCATAATTGGCGGCTGCCGGGATGGCCGGCTCATTGTGTGTGTTGCTCATAAAAACTGACTCCTAAAATTTGGGTGGTCTCGTTTTCCCCGAAGACGAATCGGAACGTTGAATCTTTGGAAAACCGAAAGGCCGAAGAGCGGACTTCCCGCTGCGGCCAACGAGACTGTTGACGGGGCGCACTCTACGCGAAGCGGGCCGAAGAGCAATAAATATTTTCAACGCCGCCGGCGGTTTGGGGCGGTTTCCACGGTGCTTCGGCGGCGGCAAATCCGCCGGGACCCTGACCGAAATCCGCAACAAAAAAGCGCGCCGTTGCCGGCGCGCTGGAGATTGGCGGCGGGAAAATCAGCCCCCGACTTCCGCCCGGGCTTCGGCGGCGAGCGCTGTGCTCAGGTAGCGTTCGCCGGTGGAGCAGGCGACGGTGACGATGAGTTTGCCTTTGTTCGCCGGCCGCTTGGCGATCTCGATGGCGGCGCAGACGTTCGCGCCGGTGGAGATGCCTACGAGCAACCCTTCTTCCTTCGCCAGCCGCCGCGCCATGGCGAACGCGTCGTCGTTGGAGACTTGCACGCATTCAACGATCTGCGGGTTGCCGGCGGTGTCCTTGAGGTGAAGGTTTTTGGGGATGAACCCCGCGCCCGTGCCTTGGATCTTGTGCGGCCCGGGTTTAACCGGCTGGCCGGCGAGCGTCTGCGAGATCACCGGGGAATCTTTCGGTTCGACGGCGATGGCTTGGAATGACGCCTTCTTCGGTTTGATGACTTCGGTGACGCCGGTGATGGTGCCGCCGGTGCCGACGGCGGCGACGAAGATGTCGATCTTACCGTCCGTATCATCCCACAGTTCCACGGCGGTCGTCTTGGAGTGGATGGCCGGGTTGGCGGCGTTTTCGAACTGCTGGGGAATCCACGAGTTGGGCGTTTCTTTGGCGATGGCTTCGGCGCGCGCGATGGCGCCTTTCATGCCTTCCGCGCCGGGGGTGAGGACGAGTTTCGCGCCGAGCATGGCCAGCAGGGTGCGGCGTTCGAGCGACATTGTTTCGGGCATCGTGAGGATGATCTTGTAGCCCTTGGCCGCCGCGACGAATGCGAGGGCGATGCCGGTGTTGCCGCTGGTCGGCTCGATGATGGTCGTCCCGGGCTTGAGCACGCCACGCTTCTCGGCGTCTTCGATCATCGCCATGCCGATGCGGTCCTTGACGCTGCCGAGGGGGTTGAAGAATTCGCACTTGAGCGCGATGGTCGCGTCCAAGCCGGCGGTGACCTTGTTCAACCGGACCAGAGGGGTGCGGCCCACGGTTTCGACGATGTTGTTGTAGATGCGGCTCATAAATTTGGTGAGTTCGTTTGATTTCCTGCGGAAGCAAATCTTGGCGGGACGCGGGGGCGGCGCAAGCCTTTTCTAAGATGGTTCACCAAATGCCGAGCGCGACCAATTGCCTGTTTGCGGCCGCGGCCCAGCCACGATTCGCCGCCGGGCTGGCGGGGCTGGGGTGCAGGATGCGGCCGATTTTCTCGCCGGAGGCCACCGCCGCGCCGCGCGCCTCCGCAAAGCCGCCCACGCCGACGAGCCATTCCGGCTTGAGTGTTTCCAGCACGCGCCGCAGGTGGGCGTCGCAATGGGCAAACAGTTCTTGCTGCTCCGCCGCCGGGAGTTTGTCCGGTGTGAGGTTGCCGCCGGTCGCGGAAAGAAACGCGAGCGGGCAGTAGTTCGCCACGAAGTGATCGGCGAAGAATTTCTCCGGCGTCCTGAAGCGTCCGGCGAAAAGTTCCCAGAGCCGCCGCCCGCTAACTTCCGAACGCGCACAGGCCAGCCCCTCGATAGGCCGCGCGGGATGTTCCTTGGTCGGCTTGGTGATGGTGGCACGGAGGCCCATCCAATCGCGGACGGCGGCTACTTCGCCAAAGGGGATGCCGGTCTGCACCATGCCAAACGGGCCAGGGTTCATGCCTAGGAACAAGACGCGCTTCCGCCCGCCACCGAAGCGGCGCAGGTATTCAGCGTGGGCGGCTCCGGCGTAATCCAGCGGGTTGTAGACGTGTGCCACGGGCGCAGCGAAGCGCAGCCGGGCGACGTGGCGGGACAGTTCGTGGGCGGCGGCGAGAAGTTGCTTGCTGGTGCTGGCAGGCGATGGTTTCAAGGGCGGCTACGATATTTTAATCCGGCGGAAACGCAAACCACTTCGTTTTCCCCCCGATTGCAGGCTGGCAGGGGTGGTGTGTTGCCCCCGGGGAGGGGACGCCCTGCTGTGACCTTGGATTCATGGCTTGACGTGGGCTGTCCGGCATCTATAAGTGAAGCCGTAGCCCACAACAACGTCCACCAATCAAGGAGGAGATATGACCAAGCGTGACCTCGTCGTCCGCATCAGTGAAGAAACCGATCTGAAACAGCAGGATGTCCAGCAAGTCGTCCAAAAGACCTTGGACTACATCTCCGAGTCTCTCGCCGAGGGCGAAACGGTGGAACTGCGCAACTTCGGCGTCTTCGAAGTCAAGACCCGCAAAGCCCGCATCGGGCGCAATCCCAATCGCCCGGAAATCGACGTGCCCATTCCCACGCGTTCCGTGGTGAAATTCAAGGCCGGCAAGGAAATGCGGGAAATGGTCATCCGCATTCCGCCCAAGAAGTGACGCCGCTGCCGGCGTGGCCCGCGCTTTTACTTTCCCTTTGGCCGGCTGCCTTTTATCTTTCGCGGCATGGCTATCGAACGTCTGCCTGGTTTCCGCGACTTTTATCCCGAACCGCTGCCGCACCCGGATGTGTGGAGTGCTGATGCCCGCCAATACATCTTCGAGAAATGGCGCACCATCGCCAAGCGCTACGGCTTCCGCGAATACGACGGCCCGCCGCTCGAACCGCTCGAACTCTTCACCACCAAATCCGGCGAGGAAATCGTCAAACAGCTCTTTGATTTCACCGACAAGGGCGAACGCCACATCGCGCTCCGGCCCGAGATGACGCCCACGCTCGCCCGCATGGTCGCCGCCCACGAGCGCAATTACAAAAAACCCATCAAGTGGTTCGCCATCCCGCAACTTTTCCGCTACGAGAAGCCGCAGAAGGGCCGTCTGCGCGAACACTTCCAGTTCAACGCCGACCTCATCGGCGAGACCGACCCGGCGGCGGATGCTGAACTCATCGCCCTTGTCATCGATACGCTCCGCGCGTTCGGCTTGACCGCCGAGGATTTTGTCCTGCGCCTCAGCAGTCGCAATGCGTGGCAGGAATTTTTCCAGCGCGGTGGCGGGGTCGCGGCGCGGGAGTATGATTTTTTCCAGATCATCGATAAACTGGAACGCACCGCGCCGGAGGAAAGTGAAAAGAAACTCGCCGAACTGGGCTTCTCACTGGCTGCGGTCAACGATTTCATCGCTAAAGGCACGCCCACGCAGGAATTGCAGGCCATCCTCGATAACCTCGCCGCGCGTGGCTTGCGTGATTTCGTGAAGGTGGATTATCAGGTCATCCGCGGCTTGGCGTATTACACCGGTGTTGTGTTCGAGGCTTTTGATCGCAAAGGCGAATTGCGCGCCATCGCCGGCGGCGGTCGTTACAACGGCCTGGTCAAACTCATCAGCAACGGCAAAGTGGATTTACCCGCGTTGGGTTTTGGCATGGGCGATGTCGTCCTGCTCGAACTCCTCAAGGCGCGCGGGTTGTTGCCCAAGTTCGATGCTCCGATGTTCGTCTATGCCCTTGTGGAGGACGAAACCCTGCGCCCGGCGACCCTGAAGCTGGTTCACGACCTGCGCGCCGCCGGCCATGCGGTGGAATACCCGCTTACGCCCGCCAAGCCGGATAAACAATTCAAGCGTGCCCAGGAACTCAAAGTCGCCTTCACCGCCCGGCTGGATAGCAGCGACTATGTGCGCCTCCGCAACCTGAAGACCCGCGAGGAAATCGTCGCCGGCGTGAACGATGTGGGCAATCACCTCCGCTGCACTCCGTGAACGCTGGTTTAGGCCAGCCGCTTATCAGGATAGCGATTGGGAGTCCCAAATTTTCCAAATTCCACATTGACACCGGGCCGCACCTGGGGTTTCATGTCCGTCCTTTGATTTTATGTATGCTGTATTAGAAACAGGTGGCAAACAATATCGGGTCGTCGCCGGCGACAAACTGGAAGTCGAACGCCTCGAAACCGAGGCTGGCAAGCCCTTCACCTTTGACCGCGTCTTGCTCATCAATGCTGATGGCAAGCTCACCGTGGGTTCGCCCACCGTCACCGGCGCGACCGTCACCGCCGACGTCGTGGAACACATTCGCGGCGACAAGAAGGTCACTTTCAAGATGAAGCGCCGCAAAGGCTACCACAAAACCATCGGCCACCGCCAGGAGTTGACCGTGGTGCAGATCAAAACCATCAACGCATAATCTTCAAGCTTTATGGCACATAAAAAAGGACAGGGCAGCGTCAAAAACGGACGCGACAGTCACAGCAAACGGCTCGGCGTGAAAGCATTTGGCAGCCAGACCGTAACCGCCGGCAGCATCATCGTGCGCCAGCGCGGCTCGAAATTCAGCGCCGGCAAGAACGTCGGCTGCGGGCGTGACTGGACGTTGTTCGCTCTCGTGGACGGCAAGGTGCAGTTTGACCTCGGCCGCAAGCGCGTCAATGTGGTGGCGGAAGCCGCCGCCAAGAACTAGCAGCTGCCGGACAATTTCAAGGCGAGGCCCACCGCCTCGCCTTTTTTGTTTCGGGCGCCCGGGATGGCATTTTGCCGTCCCCAATCCAAATCATGTTCATCGACCAGATCAAAGTTTACGCCCGTGCCGGTCACGGCGGCAAAGGTTGCGTCGCCTTCCATCGCGAAGCCTACATCCCCAAGGGCGGGCCCAGCGGCGGCAACGGTGGCCGCGGTGGCGATGTCATCCTCGAAGCCAGCCACGACCTCAACAACCTCATCAATCAATATTACCAGCCCCGCCTCATCGCGCAGGACGGTAAGTGCGGCATGGGCAAGGGCTGCGACGGCCTTGCTGGCAAGGATATCATCGTCAAAGTCCCCTGTGGCACACTCGTGTGGAAATTGCCTGGCACCACGCCGCCTACTTACCCGGTGGAAGTCGAAGCCGAGTCCGAAGAGGAAACCACGGAGGAGTTACCCCCGTTGATGATGACGAGCACGGGCAGGCGACCCGTCATCCGCCACTCCGGCGATGCGCGCGGCCTGGAAATGGATTTATCCAAAGATCCCGATTCATTCGCCGCCGAAAAGGCCGAAGCGCACCACCAAAAGGGTGAACTCATCGCCGACCTGACCACGCACGGCCAGCGCTTCGTCCTCTGCAAGGCCGGTCGCGGCGGTCTGGGCAATCGCAACTTCGCCACCTCCACGCGCCAGACCCCGCGCTTCGCCCAACCCGGGGAGCCTGGCGAGGAAGGTGATTTCTTTTTTGAACTGCGCATCATGGCCGAAGTTGGCATCGTCGGTTATCCGAACGCCGGAAAATCCACCTTGCTCGCGGCCATTTCGCACGCGCGCCCGAAGATTGCGCCGTATCCTTTCACCACGCTCACCCCGCAGGTTGGCATCGTTGAATACGCCGACTGGCATCGCCTTACCGTCTGCGACGTGCCGGGCCTGATCGAGGGCGCGCACCAAAACGTCGGCCTCGGCCATGCCTTTCTGCGACATATCGCGCGCTGCAAAGTGCTCGTGTTGCTGCTCGACATGGCCGGCACGGACAACCGCAAGCCGTGGGATGATTACAAGCAGTTGCTCAAGGAGTTGGAGTATTACGACCCCGACTTGTTGGATCGCCCTCGCCTCGTCGTCGCCAACAAGATGGATGAACCAGCGGCGGAGAAGATGCTCAAGCAGTTCAAGACCAAGTTCAAAAAACTCACCGTGCTGCCCATCGCGGCGGCATTCGATCAAGGCATCGAGAAATTCAAGGATGCCATCCGCAAGGCCGTCGCGGTGGCCAAGTAGGCGGGCGATTTTTTTCAGACTTTTCGCTTGGCAAAATTTCCCGGGCAGCGACACTGCCGCCGTTCTTTGAATTTTGTCAGTTGAACCCAATCAGGCGACAGGGAACCCCGTGAG
>JAFMIX010000229.1 GCA_017853785.1 Verrucomicrobiales bacterium | reverse complement strand
ACTGGATGGAGCTGGAAAAGAAGCGCGGCATCTCCATCAGCTCCACCGTGCTGCAATTCGATTACGACGGATTCCGCATCAACCTGCTCGACACGCCCGGCCACAAGGATTTCTCCGAAGACACCTACCGCGTGCTCACCGCCGTGGACTCGGTGGTGATGGTGATCGACTCCGCGAAAGGCATCGAGCCGCAGACGCGCAAGCTATTCGAGGTCTGCCGCCAGCGCGGCGTGCCGATCTTCACCTTTATGAACAAGTGCGACCGGCCGATGAAAGAACCGCTCGCCTTGCTCGACGAACTCGAGAGCGTGCTCGGCATCGGCGCGTTCCCCGTGAACTGGCCCATCGGCAACGGCCCGGATTTTCAGGGCGTTTATGACCGGCAGACCAAGACGATGCACACTTTTGAGCGCGTCGTGGGCGGCAAATATCGCGCGCCCGTTTCCGTCGGCGGGCTGCATGACCCCGCGGTGCGCGGCAAGTTGAGCCAAGGTGATTTCAACAAGACCGTCGAAGAACTCGAGATGCTCGAACACGCCGGAGAAGCCTTCGATGTCGCCGCCGTGCTCGCCGGCAAATGCACGCCCGTCTTTTTCGGCAGCGGCGTGAACAACTTCGGCGTGCAACTGCTGCTCGACGGTTTTCTGAAACATTCGCCGCCGCCCAAGCCGCGCGTGATGGCCGGCGTGGAAATTGCACCGGAAAACCCCGCGTTCTCCGGCTTTATCTTCAAGATCCAGGCGAACATGGATCCCAAGCACCGCGACCGCATCGCCTTCATCCGCGTCTGCTCCGGCAAGTTCGAGCGCGACATGACCGTGCACCACTCGCGCAGCGAGAAGAGGGTCCGCCTTTCCAGCTCGCACAAACTTTTCGGCAACGAGCGCGAGACCGTGGACGAAGCCTTTCCCGGCGACGTTATCGGCCTCGTCGGCCACGACAGCTTCGGCATCGGGGACACGCTCACCACCGACCCCAAGATTCAGTACAAAGAAATCCCGCGCTTTACGCCGGAAGCCTTCAGCTACTTGCACAACCCGAACACCGGAAAGTTCAAACAATTCCGCCAGGGCCTCGACCAGCTTTTGCAGGAAGGCGTCATCCAGGCGCTTTTCCTCCGCAACTCCTCCATCAAAACGCCGCTGCTCGCCGCCGTCGGCCCGCTGCAATTCGAGGTCGTGCAGTTCCGCCTGGAAAGCGAATACGGCGCGGAGTCCCGCCTCGAAGCCGCGCCGTGGAACGTCGTCCGCTGGCTGCCCACCGACATCAAGGAAGACGACCTCGACGCGCTGTCCCTCCCCACCGGCGCCAAGCTCGCCTACGACATCGGCAAAAACCCGGTCATCCTGTTCGCAAACGAGTGGTCGGCGAATTACTTCGGCGAGACGAACCGGAACTGTCCGTTGTCTGTATTGCCGGTGCAGACGGCGCGGGAATAGTTCTGGCGACTGGTCGGGCGTTCCCCGCCTACCAGCTATTTCTGCAAGAACGCCGCCGTCAGTTCATCAATCACCGTGTCCGACATCGGCGCGATGTCGCCGAGATGCCGCGCGTTGATGATGGCTTCCGCCGTGGATTCCAAAACTTCCAGCCGGTCGAACGCGTCCAGGATCGTCGTTCCGCACACCAGCACGCCGTCGTTCTCCAGCAACGCAATCGGTTGCTCTGGCGAAACGCGCTGCGCCAACCCCTCCGGGTCGCGGAACTGCACGCCGTAGGGAATCCGCGCCACTTCGCGCAGGAAAATGTAGCTCTCCGGAATCGTCCGTGAATCCAGCGGCGCGGGCGTGACGCTGAACGCCGTGGCGTTCACCGTGTAAGCGTTCACGATGGCGCGAAACTGCGGATGCCGCGCATAGATCGCCGCATGCACGCCGCTGGCGCGGCTCGCCGTCCGCCCCGCTTCGCTCGCGCCGCCGCGTACCAGCACGATGTCGTCGATCGTGACCGTGTTGCGGTCCACGCGATACGGCGTGATGAGAAATGAATCCGCATCCAGCCGCGCCGAGAAACTGCCTTCCGTGCTGATAAGCAACCGCTGTTGATAACCACGCCGCACAAACTCGCACAGCGACCGTCGCAATTCCTTCTCCGCGCTCGTTGCCGACGTGCGCTCGAAGTTCCGGAATGGCTTCGCCATCTGCCGCGGCACCGCGATGTCCGCTTCGCTCAAATACTTCACGCCACCGAGCATCTCAGCCTTGATGATGGTCTTGGCGGTGAACTCCAGCGTCTCGAACCGCTGGAACGCCGCCGCCAGATTCTCGCCCGCCACCACGACGCCGTGGTTTTCCAAAATCACGCAGTTGAAGCCCTTTGCAAATGATTCCGCGATGTTATTTCCCAGCGCATTGCTGCCCGGCAGCGCATACGGTGCGAGCCCAACCTCGCCGCAGACGCTCCGCGCCTGATGCAGCAACCGCGTGTCCGGCACGCGCCGACAGATGCTGAACGCCACCAGTGCCACCGGATGCGCATGAACGATCGCCCGCAGCTCCGGCCGCGCCGCGTAGATCGCACGGTGGAACGGAAATTCCGAGGACGGCTTGTGCGGGCCTTCCACCGATCCGTCCGGGTGCACGCACACGATATCCTCGCGTCGCAACCCGCCCTTGTCCACGCGCGCCGGGGTGATCCAGATGCTGCCGTCGGCTTCGCGGATGGAGAGGTTGCCGCCGCTTGTCGTTGTCATGCGGTAGCGATAGATGCGTTCCATCGCCTGCATGAGTTCGTCGCGCGGATGGATGAGATGAGCGGGCGTCGTCATGCGCGCAGTGTGTCGGGCTGGTTTCGCCGTGCCAACAAATTTTCGCCGCGCATGCGATTGACTTTTGAGCCGGAGCGCGTTTACTGACAACCAAATGTCGCCCCGCGAACCGCTCGACCTAAAACGCCTCAAAGTCCTCCCGCTCGCCCAGCGCGAAAGCCTGACGCGCGTCGAGACCGGCCTCGTCGATCCCGCTGCTACGCCCGCGCCGCTCGCGGCGGCGCAGGCCACACTCGTCGCCGATTGCTCTGCGAAAATCCGCGTCGCCCGCCAGCGCGGCGCGAGCGTGATGCTCCTCTACGGCGCGCACCTCGTGAAGAACGGCGGCCATCGCATCGTCAACGCGCTCATCGAGCGCGGCTGGGTCACGCACCTCGCCACCAACGGCGCGGGCGTTATCCATGATTGGGAACTCGCCTTCCTCGGCCGCACCGAGGAGCGCGTCCGGCAGAATGTCGCCACCGGCACTTTTGGCACGTGGGACGAGACCGCGCGGAACATCCACCTGGCGATTCTCGCTGGTGCCATCCGGGGCATCCGCGGCGAAGGTTTTGGCGCGAGCGTGGGCCGCTTCATCGTCGAGACCGGCACGACGCTGCCGACCACGGCGGAGCTGGAAAAACTTTTGCGCGATGAACCGGCGCATCCGCTTTCGTCCGCGCGCGCGGAGCTGCTGCTCGCGATGAAGCAACATTCGTTGCCCGCTGGCCGCATCGAGGTGAAGCATCCGCATAGCGCGACGAGCATGATTGCCGAGGCGTGCCGACGGGGCGTGCCGTTCACCGTGCATCCCGGCATCGGCTACGACATCATCAGCTGCCATCCCATGTTCAACGGTGCGGCGCTCGGGCGCGCGGCAGGGCTGGACTTCGCGCAATTCGGCGCCGCGGTGGAGGGCTTGGATGGCGGCGTGGTCTTGAGCATCGGTTCGGCCATCATGGGCCCGCAGGTGTTCGAGAAAAGTTTGAGCTGCGTGAACAACCTGCGCCTGCAAGCCGGGCGACCCATCGTCGGCGGCCACAACTTCTACATCGTGGACATGGCCGATGGCGGCAATTGGGATTGGACGCGCGGCGAACCGCCCAAGGACAACCCTGCCTACTACCTGCGCTTCTGCAAAAGTTTCGCCCGCATGGGCGGCGCGATGAACTACGTGCAGGCGGACAACGTGACGTTCCTGCA
>JAFMIX010000228.1 GCA_017853785.1 Verrucomicrobiales bacterium | reverse complement strand
AAAACGAAAAGGTCAAGATCGACGCCGCCGCGCTCTACGCCATCGCCCGCGGCGCGGAAGGCGGTATGCGCGATGCCGAATCCACGCTCGACCAGCTCATCAGCTTCTGCGGCGATACCATCGTGGAAGCCGACGTGCTCTCCATGTTCGGCCTCACCGCGCAAAGCCAGTTACTCGCGCTCACGAGCGCCATCCTCGCCGGCGAAATCGAGACCGCCCTGCGCGAGTTGAACGAACTCGTCAAGAACGGCAAAGACCTCGGCCGCCTGCTCGCCGACCTGTTGAACCATTTCCGCAACCTCCTCATCTACCAAGTCTCCCGCGGCGACCTGAAGCTGCTCGAAGTCTCCGAAGCCGAAATCGCCACGCTCAAGGAACAATCCGTCACCATCAGCACCGACGCCCTCACGCGCATGATGGAAGTGTTCTCCGACTGCGAAGGCCGCCTGCGCGACGCCGCGTCGAAGAAAATCCTCATCGAAGTCACGCTCTGCAAAGCCATCGAAGCCCGCACCGCCGTCAGCCTCGACAGCGTGCTGAAGAAACTCAACGACCTGCGCAGCGGCCAACCCAGCACCGGCTACGCTCCTGCTCCTGCACCGGCAGCCGCGAACGTGAGTGCGCGGACAGTTGCGCCGGCAGTTCCCAGACCGGCCGCACCAGCAGCGGCGTCCGCTCCAGTAACGCCACCGCCTCACACCGGCGACCACACCGCAGCTGCCGTTTCCGTTGGCAACGCGGAACTCGGTCCACTCTGGACACAATTGCTCGAAGCCGTGCGCCGCGCCAACCAGTTCACCCACAGCTACCTGCTCGAAGCGCATCCCGTTTCCCTGGCCAAGAATATTTTCACCATCGGCTTCGACCCCGAGTTTGCGGACAAGATGAGCCTCGTGGACACCGCCCGCAACCACACCCTGCTCCAGACCAAGCTCGCCGAACTCGGCCACCACAACACCCAGATAAAATTCATCAAAGCCGAAGCCCCCAGCGGTTTCGCGGCAGTGCAACCGGCTGCCGGCGCGCCCGCACCCAGCCCCATCGCACCCAGCGCCACGCCGACGCCGACCCCTGCGGCCGCCCCGACCGCGCCCAAGCGGGTCGAAAGCGGAGAAAAGAAAACCGCCTCCGTCCCCTTCAGCAAAGACGATTTCAAGAACGACCCGCTCATCCAAAAGGCACTGGAAGTCTTCAAAGGCACCATCGTCGAAGTCCGCGCCTGATTTTTCCTACCAACCATCAACTAATCACAATCAACTAAAATGAGCAGTATCGGCAAACTCATGAAACAAGCTGCGCGCATGCAGCAGCAGATGGAACAAGTCCAGTCCGCCCTCGCCGCCCGCACCGTCGAAGCCACCAGCGGCGGCGGCGCGGTGCGCGTCACCGCCAAATGCGACGGCTCGCTCGCCGGCATCAAGATTGATCCGCAGGCGCTCAATCCCGCCGACGCGCAACTGCTCGAAGATATGATCCTCTCTGCCGCCAATCAGGCGCTCGGCCAGGCCAAGGAAATTTCCAACACCGAGATGGGCAAGATCACCTCTGGCTTCCAGATGCCGGGAATGTAATGGCCGCACTGCCCGAACCCATCATCGCGCTGACCGCCGCGTTGCGCCAATTGCCCGGCATCGGCCCGCGCTCGGCAGAGCGGCTGGCGCTGCACCTCGTCCAGACCGAGACCGGCGCCGTGAAGCAGCTTGCCGAAGCCATTCTGCAGGCGCGCGAACGCATCCGCTGCTGCGAAGTCTGCGGCGCGCTCACCGAAAAATCCCCCTGCGCCATCTGCGCAGACCCGCGCCGCGAGGCCGCGCTGGTCTGCGTCGTCGAACGCGCCGTGGACATTCTCAGCATCGAGAAGCCCGCGACCTACCGCGGCAAGTTCCACGTCCTCGGCGGCAAGATTTCCCCGCTCGACGGCGTCGCACCGGAAGATTTGCGCATCGCCGAACTGGAAAAACGCCTCGCGCGCGAACCGATCTCCGAGATCGTCCTCGCTCTCGGCACGGACGTGGAAGGCGACGCCACCAGCGCCTATCTCGCCAAACGCCTCGCGCGCCCCGGCCTGAAACTTTCCCGCATCGCCCACGGCCTGCCCGCCGGCACAGGCTTGGAATTCGCCGATGAACTCACCTTGAGCCGCGCGCTCGAAGGCCGCACCCAGATGTAGCCATGCCCAAGCCCTCCGTCGTCATCTTCGATCTCGGCAAAGTCATGGTGGACTTTGAATACGCCCAAGCCGGCGCGAAGCTCGCCGCCCAGAGCGACCTTTCCTGCGACGAAATCCGCCGGGTCA
The DNA here is from genome assembly GCA_017853785.1 of Verrucomicrobiales bacterium. Classification (GTDB taxonomy): domain Bacteria; phylum Verrucomicrobiota; class Verrucomicrobiia; order Limisphaerales; family JAFMIX01; genus JAFMIX01. The sequence goes on along the minus strand of JAFMIX010000228.1, from coordinate 1,675 downwards.
TTGACCACACCCCCCTGCTCTGCCGCTACGAAACAGGGCGCATCCACACCCGGGAATTTTTCCGCGAAGTCTGCGGCGCCACGGGTTATCGCGGGACGATGGAAGAATTCAGCCGCGCCTTCGCCGACGTCTTCACCACCATTGAATCGAACGTGGAGTTGAACCGCGCCATACGCCGGCAAGGTATCCCCACCTACGTCCTTTCAAACACCAACGAACTCCACCACGGCCACATCCGAGAACGCTTTTCTTTCTTTCCCGAATTCGACGGCTACGTCCTGTCCTACGAAGTCGGCGCGATGAAGCCGGACGAAAAGATTTACGTCGCCGCCGAAAAGCTTACCGGCAAGCGCGGCGCGGAAATCCTGTTCCTCGATGACCGCGCGGACAACATCGCCGCCGCCGCCGCACGCGGCTGGCAGGTCATCCAGCACCAGACGCCGGCCGCCACGCGGGCGCGCATCGAGCAGTTGGGCCTGCTGTGATGGGACGAATTTCTGCTTAAAGTTTTTCCGCCGCGGCCCACGCCAAACCGTCCGCACCGAGGCCGGCGGTAATCAGTTTTTCCACCTTCCAATCCTTGAGATCGATCACGGCAATCTTCCGGCTCGCGGTGCGGGACACGTAAGCCACCGCGCCGTCGGGCGGGACCAAGACTTCCTGCGGCGGCTTGGGCACATCAAACTGCCGCACCATTTTCAGTGTCTGCAAATCCACAATGCCCGCTTGGTTCGTCCGGGGAAAGACCACCACCAGCCATTTCCCGTCCGGGGTTGCTGCATTGCCGCAGGCGGTGGTCGGCAAAGCCACCCAGGTGCTGACATCGTTGGTTGCGGCGTCAATCACCGCGAGCCGCGGCTGCCTTTGGGTGGCGGTGAACTCGCGCCGGTCATCCACGAAGAGCGCGATGCGTTGCACCTTTTTCGCCACGGGAATCGTGGCGAGGATTTTCAAAGCATTCGGGTCCACCACCGTCATGGAATTAGATGGGCACGAACGTCCACTTGCCGTCCGGCGATGCCGCGACCTCATGCCCAGTGATGCCGTTCTCCGCGATGGTCGCAATCTGCCAGCCCGCCTTCGGGTCGATGATGCCGAGCGCCTGATCGGCTTTCTTGGCAACGAGCAGGAATCCGCCGCCCGGAGCGGCAACGCTAAGGCCGGTTTTTCCAAGCAGAAGCAACACCGCCAAAACGACTCGGCCGAGGTGAATTTTCGCGCCGGTGACTCTGGCGTTGAAGGTGGCAAAGTCAAGTGAAGGGCTGTGCCTCCTCATGGACTTTGGCCCGATAAATCGGTAGCGGTAGCAATCCACCGGACTGTTACCGGCCGAATCTTGCCAAAAAATGGTTGGCAACTAATTCTCTGTTGTCCATAGTTTCCTCCAACTTATGACTGCCAAATCACTTCGGCTCTGGGTTATCCTTCTTGCATTCATCGGATCGGCTTTTGGCGTCTCCGCCAGCGAAGCCGATATCAACATCCCCGACCTCGCCGCCGTGAAGTTCAACGGGCTCGGCGGCGTCAGCGGACGCACGCTGATGATGTGGGGTATCGTCGTCTGCGGTATCGGGGCGTTGTTCGGCATCGTGCAATACTTGCAGACAAAGTCCCTGCCCGTGCATGAGAGCATGGCTAAGGTTTCGCACAGCATCTACGAAACCTGCAAAACCTA
>JAFMIX010000227.1 GCA_017853785.1 Verrucomicrobiales bacterium | reverse complement strand
TCGGCGGCATGGCGTCCAAGGTGCAGGCCGCGAAAATCGTCATCCGCAGCGGCATCCCGCTTGTCATCGCGTCCGGCAAAAAGAAGAACACGCTCGCGAAAGTCCTCGCCGGCGAGGACGAGGGCACCATTTTCGTTGCGCAGGCCGACAAGCTCCAAAGCCGCAAGCGGTGGATCGCGTTTTTCCATCATCCCAAGGGCGCGCTCTTCGTGGACGACGGTGCGAAGCTGGCGTTGCGCGAGAAGGGCAAGAGCCTGCTGCCGCCCGGCGTGGCGCGCTGCGAGGGCGACTTCGCCGCCGGCGACGTGGTGCGCATCTGCGACCTCGAAGGCACGGAGTTCGCCCGCGGCATCGCGAAGTTCGATTCCGCCGCCGTAGCCGCCCGCAAGCTGCCCAAGGAGGAACTCGTCCACCGCGACGACTTGGTGATTCTTTGATTGGCCGCCGAGACACCCAGGCAAAGAGTTGTTGAATTTGTTTTCTCTGTGGCTCCGTGCCGCTGTGGCAAGAATATGAAACGAAAACCTGCGATTAAAGATTTGTTGAAGGTCATGGCCAAGCTGCGTTCGCCCAAGGGTTGCCCGTGGGATCGCGAGCAGAGCCACATGACGCTCCGCCGCCACGCCATCGAGGAAGTTTACGAACTCATCGACGCCATCGAGGCCGGCGACGATGTGGAGATGGCCGAGGAACTCGGCGACTTGCTGCTGCAAGTGGTATTCCACTCGCAGATGGCCAAAGAGCGCGGCGCGTTTGATTTCGAGAAGGTCACGCGGCATCTCGTGGACAAGTTGGTGCGGCGTCACCCGCACGTTTTCGGCACGACGAAGGTGAAGAACATCGATGAAGTCTGGGCTAACTGGGAGCGCATCAAGAAGGCCGAGAAACACGGCACCAAACACGCCCGCCCGTCCGCGCTGGACGGCATCCCCAAACATTTGCCTGCGCTGCTCCGCGCTGAGAAGCTCGTGAAGAAAGCGCACAAAGCGAAACTGCTGATTGTGGCCAAACCACAACGCAAGCTCGGCAAGGCAGCGCTGGCGAAAGAATTATTCCTGCTGACGGCGGTCGCGCAGGCGCGCGGTTGGTCGGCGGAAGAATTGCTCGCGAGCGAAATCAAGCGGCAGGAGCGGGAACTGCGGCGGTGGGAAAAACGGGCGGCACTTTGATCACTGCAACCATTTCGGCGATTGCCCTAAAATCAATGGGCGCAAAAGGTGTGCATGACCAAAGCTATGAACGAGGCTGCCACCGGATTTAATCTGGCAGTCGCGCCTTTTGGATTCACCATGGAAAAAATGCGCGTGATTCCCGGAATTGCCAAAGCAATGGCCGCAACCGCACTGCTTGCCGGACAAGAGACATAGCAGCGCATGGGGACAAGCACAAAACGGATGGCTGACAAAACATAACCCACCCGCTTGCCAGAAAAAATGACCGCTCCAAATCTCAGTTGCTGAAGGAGGTTCGTAATTTCTGGTGCTCCCTGAGCTCTTCCCCGCGTCATGAACCGGCGTTATAGGTGCGGGTCGCCGCCGTCGGGGAGGTTTTTGCTCCCGACCGGAATATGGTTCTCCCAGCGGCGCTATCTGGAGTCCGTCAGTGCGTTGCCGGTTGTGGCGCGGCTGCGGAACGTGTAATAAGAGCCGCGGTGAACCTCGAAACCATCCTGTTGATTCTCACCCTCGTGCTCGGCGCGATGGGCTGGGCGGTGCTCGGGCGCGTCAAACGATGCGGCGCGTCCGGCGCGGACCAGACTGACTCCGCTGCGCAGCTTTCCATCGTCATCCCCGCGCGCAACGAGGAACTGAATCTTCCTCGGCTGCTAAGCTCGCTCGCCGCGCAAACCATCCGCCCGCGCGAGACCATCGTTGTGGACGACGCCTCCACCGACCGCACGGCGCTCGTTGCGCGGGAACATGGCGCGCGGGTGGTCGCTTCGGCGCCGTTGCCGGAAGGCTGGCGCGGCAAGACGTGGGCGTGTCATCAAGGTGCGGCGGCGGCCGCGGGCGATTTGTTTTTGTTCCTGGACGCGGACACCTGGTTTGCGCCCGAAGGATTGCGCCGGGTGTTGTCGGAATTTGAGGCGGCAGGCGGCGGGGCCTTGTCCGTCGCGCCGCATCACGCGGTGGAAAAATTTCACGAGCAGTTCTCCGCGTTCTTCAATCTCGTGATGCTGGCTGGCACGGGCGCGTTCACGCTGCGCGGTGACCGGCACGCGCCGCGCGGGTTGCTGGGGCAATTCCTGCTCATCGAACGCACCGCTTACCAACGCGGCGGCGGTCATGAGGCGGTGAAGGGACGCATCCTGGAAAATTTCTGGTTGGCGGAACGGTTGCGGGCGGCAGGTGTGCTGTTGCGGTGCCGTGGCGGGCAGGGTGTGTTTTCGTTCCGGATGTATCCGCAGGGCTGGCGCGAAGTCGTGGATGGTTGGACGAAAGGCTTCGCCTCCGGCGCAGGGCAGACGCCGCTGCCGATCTTGCTGCTCGTGATCGCATGGATGTTCGGGCTGATGTCCGCGCCGCTGGGCGTGGTGCTGGCCAGTCAGCCGCTCGCGTGGCTCGCGGCTTACGCTTTGGCGGTGGGACAGGTCGCGGCGTTGCTGTGGCGGGTGGGGACGTTTCATTGGGGGACGGCGTTATTTTATCCGTTGCCGCTGATGTTTTATTTTGCGGTGTTCGCCCGTTCGGTCAGCCGCGCCCGGAACAAGCAGACCGTGGCGTGGAAGGGGAGGCAGATCCGTGCTGATTGAACTTTCCATCTCCGCAGTCACCGCGCTGAACGTCGGCGCATGGCTGGTCATCCAGTTCGGGCTGGCGTGGGGGTGCACGCAGGTGGCGGCGGAACGGTTCAATCATCTGAGCCAGCTGGCGCGGCCCAAAGCGTGGGAGCGCGGTGGGCGATTTTACGAGCAGGCGTTTGGCATCAAGCGGTGGAAGGATCGTTTGCCCGACGCCGCGCGCTTATTCCGAGGCGGGTTCGCGAAGGCAAAGCTACAGACGGCCACGCCGGAATATCTGGAGCGTTTTCTGCGCGAGACGTGGCGCGGCGAAGTTGTGCACTGGCTGGCGTTGCTGGCGTTGCCGGCGTTCGCGATCTGGAACCCGTGGTGGGGCGTGCTGATCAACGCGGCAGTGGCAGTGGCGGTGAACCTGCCGTGCATCCTCGCGTTGCGCTACAACCGCGCGCGATTCTTGCGGCTGTCCGCCAGACGAAACAGGTTCGGCTGAAAGCACTCTTTCGGCGGCCACTCCACGCCGGCAACCTCCTTGGGCAGTTGCTTCGGGGCCACCGGATAAGTGTGCGACAGATCCATCTGGAAATTTGAGCCTTGTAGAAATTCCAATTCCCCCTGACGTGACTGAGCTTTTTCGGACCGGTTGAGCTGTTGGTCTGGGCCTAACGAAGAAAGGGCCAGACGAATGAAAGGCAAACGGCATACGACGGAGGATAAGATTCGGCTGCTACGAGCGGCGGATCAGGGCGAACAGAGTATCCAAGGCATCTGCCGGGAGGCAAACAGCTCGGCGGTGCGCTTCCACTGGTGGAAGCGGCAGTTTGGCTACAGGGACATCAACGAGGCCCGGCGGCTGAAAGTGCCGGAGCGGGAAAACACCGAGCTCAAGAAGCTGCTGGGTGAGGAACTGCTCAAGAACCAGGTATTATCCTACGTATGCCAAAAAAGTTGTGCGCCCGGTCCAGCGCCGGGCGTTTGCACGGGAGGTGGTGGAAAAAGCGCTATGTTGGCAACGGGCGGCCTGCCGGATACTGCGGCTGGCGAGTTCGACGTTCAGCTATCGCGGGCGACCGCCAACGGCAGCGGAAGAGCAATTTGGAAATGGCTCTTGGAGCTGGCGGCGCAGGATCCGCGCTACGGGTGTTGGCGTCATGTGTGGACCTGGGATTTCATTGCGGATGCGCCGGGGCGCGGCGGGGCGTTGAAATCGGACGATGTGCTGGTCTGGTTGCAGAAAGCCATCCAGCAGCA
>JAFMIX010000226.1 GCA_017853785.1 Verrucomicrobiales bacterium | reverse complement strand
CGTGATGGTGTACGTCAGATTCTGGCCCGCAGTCACACTGCCCGCCGCACTCTTGAAAACGGCGAGGTCGGCACTGGCGACGGGAATGATGTTGAAGACGGTGCGCGAGGGACTGTTGTCGGTGGTGGTGAGGGTGGTGTCAATCTGCTCCGCGCCAATGAGGCCAACGACGGTGTTGGTGTAGCTGCCGGTAGCAGCGGGGGCGGTAGCTTGAAAGATAAGCGCAGCACTGCTATTTGCACCGACCGGGAAGGGCTGAGCCCAGCGCAGGGTCTGGCCTGTGATGACGGGGTTAGAGATGGCGATGGAGTTGTAATACGCACTGTTGGCGATGTAAGTGAAGTTGGCCGGGCTATCGGGGAGCACATCCACAATTTCGTCCAGGGTGAGGTCAAAGGTGGAGGTGTTGGAGATAACGATAGCGTAGGAGACGGGGCCGCCCGGGGTGAAGAGCAAGTCGGGGCCGACGACATGGTTGATGGTGGTGGCGTTGGTGGCCGCGACAATGACGCCGTTAGTACCGAGGCCGGTGATGGAGGTCAGCGCGGTGTGTTTTATCTGGGTGCCGCTGGCGATGAAGCCGAACTGACTGACAGGGACGTTAGTGCCAGTGGCTTTGCGGGCGCGGAAGTAGTAGGTGTTAGTGTAGAGGTTGTTGGCGTAATTCGTGAACCCGGGCGTGGCAGCGGAAAAGTAGAGGCGATTGGAGTAGCTCGGGTTGTTGTTAAATCTGACGAAGCAGGCTTCCAATTCGTATGCATCTGGCCTCCAGGAGGAAAAGACTGCCGGGGAAAACACCACCTGTTCGGGGGTGCCAATCGTGCCGGTCTCACCGCCAATCACCAACGGCACCACCGACCCCAGCACGGCAAATGGGTTAAGGTTAGTGATGATCACCACTTTATTGGCGGCAGCTTCGAGGACATAGGTGATGTTAGTGAAACTGAAGTTGGACGAAACCAGCACCGAACCGGAACCGGGAGCACCGTTCAAGACACGGATGGTGTGAACTTCGTTGGTCAACCCGGTCAAGGAGTCAGTCCCGGTGGTAAAGCCCGGGCCTTTGAGATAGAACGCAGCAACCTTGGTTGCACCGGGAGCCAGGGCACCGAGCGCACGGACACCCGAGTCGTTCGTAGCCAGCAGAATACGGTTGGTGCTGACTATGTTGGTAATGGTGACGTAGACGCTGGGGAGGGTCGCAGCTGTGTTGTTGGAGATTAGGTAGGCGGCATAGTTGTGAATGATGCCGTTGCCCGATTTGTCATCCACGTAGAACTCACCGGGCGCCGTGATGAGTTGCAGCGTCTGCGCGTGAGCCCGGCCAAATCCCGCAAAAAGGGCCAACCCGACCAGCAGCACCATCAACCCAGCCATACGCCACCGGGCCAACCCGCTGCAGGCCGATAAAAACAATCCAGAAACTACGGGATGGTTTGCACTACGATTTGTCGTTTTCATTGCTGTCATTTATGTCATTTCTAGGTTCACCGCGCTGAATTCTCTGAAACCAGCTGCCACAGGCCTTAAAACCACCCAAATTCGGCCAGAATCAGGCCGAAATCGCAACAACCGTGCCAGTGCTTTGGCGAATTTAACCGCCTTTAATGGGGTAATTTCGCGAAATCTGCGCCGCAGGAGGGGTGCGGAACAGTTCTACAAGTCACTCCTTTGCCAGAGTTGGTTGGGGGGGGATTATTACAAGGGAAAAAGCAGGCTGCAATACTTTTTTGTGGTTGGGAAGCAGGACGGAGAACGGTGGTTGGCGGCTCTAACCGCCGGCAAAATCACCAGAATCACGGTTTCAGGACACAAACTGCGGCTCGAATACCGGCCCGAGCCCGTGCCGGCGCAGTAACTCGATGAACTTGGCGATGCCGCGTTTCTCGTCCGTGCCGAGGTGGTAGTGGATGTGCCAACCGAGGTAATCGCGCCGGAATTCCTCGGTGTATTCCGGACGGCTGGCGATGATGGCATCCAGCGTGTCCAAACCGAATTCCTTGGCCTCGCGCAGCTCCCGGCGCAACGCGGTGTGCTCCACCCCGCGCCGCAACGCCCAGACCGCATAGACGAAGGGCAGCCCGGTCAGGTCAAACCACGCCGCGCCCAGATCAAAGATCCCAAAGCCCGCCGGCGGAGCCAGCACAAAATCCAGCGCCGGGTCGCCGATGAGCAGCACGAAATCCTTGTCCTTCGCCGCCGCGTAGCTTTCCAACGGCCTGAATTCGGGACGCAACCCCCGCTCCGCCAGCAAAACCTTGAGCAGATTCACGCTGGTGAGCGAAGCTGGGTCGCAAAACACCTCGCGCACCTGTTCGACCGGCTTGCGATGCGCCAAAATGACACTGCGCACCTCGCCGAGCGACGCGATGGCGGCGCCATCGAGGATCTCGTAGCGGTCATTCAGCAAAACCTCCGTGATACTGACCAACGCGGCGTCCAATTCATCGCGGCGGAGCTTGGCGGCCAGTTCAGCCGGAGTGGCGAACAGGATTTCGGCTTCGAGACCGCGCGTGAGCGGCACGGCATTGAGATACTTCACCGAACCGACCCGAAAGCCGGCGAGCGCCTGCCCAAGAGCGGCCTCGCGCTGGTGGTTCAAGGTCCGCCGGTCACGCGCCACCTGCTTGGCGAGTTGCGCGGCCGGTTCTGGGGCGGCCATGCGGAGTTTGGAGGTCTCACCTGTCATCCAGGCGGATGGTAACGCAAAGGGGCAAAGGTGCAATGCTGGGCCGACCGGCACGACCGCATCACCCGACTTTGATGCAAAAAAGTTGTTCGCGGATGACCCCCTGATGGTAAAGTCATTTTTCAACCCGGAAACGATCAAATCTGCGCGCTTGAACCGGCAACCAAGAAGGTTGCCCTGCCTTACCGTGGACGCGGCGCGGCAGCGGTATTAAAAGAACGGCTGGATGACTTCACGCAGTCGCCAGATTACCCTCCAAAACCTTCGATTTGCCTGATGGCGTTCCGACTTCGTTCGGTGCAAGAGCGTTGTCCAAAACGCGGATTGGCTCGTAGAACGTATTCCGTTGCACCGGCGTGCGGCCGGCTTCGCGGATGGCTTTGATCATGTCCGCTTCGGTCTGCAATTGCGGCGAGGTCGCGCCGGCCATGTGGAAGATGTGTTCCTCGATGATCGTCCCGTGCAAATCGTCCGCGCCGTAGCTCAACGCCACTTGCGCCAGCTTCATGCCCATCCCTACCCAATACGCAGTGATGTGATCGAAGTTGTCGAGGTAGATGCGGCTCACGGCGAGGGTGCGAAGCGAATCAAATCCGGTCGGCGGCGTCTTCACCGGGATGTCGTTGTTCTCCGGCTGATACGGCAGCGGCACGAAGCCGACGAAACCCTTGGTCTCGTCCTGCAACGCGCGCAATTGCCGCAGATGATCCACGCGGTCGGCAAGCGATTCGACGTGGCCGAACAGCATGGTGCAGGTGCTGCGTCCGCCGAGCTTGTGCCAGGTGCGGTGGACGTCCAGATATTCCGCGGCGGATTCCTTGCCCTTGGCGATGGCGCTGCGGACTTGGGGCGCAAAAATCTCCGCGCCGCCGCCGGTGAGTGATTCGAGGCCGGCGGCTTTCAATTCAACCAACGTCTGCTCAACCGGCTTCTTGGCCATCCACGCGAGGTGCAGGATTTCAATGGCGGTGAAGCATTTGAGTTGCAACCGAGGTTGAGAGTTGAGAGTTGATGGTTGAGAGGATTGGGGGTTGAGCCCGCTCAGCGCCTTGAGCATATCTGTGTAGTAACTGAACGGCAGCGAGGGATGCAGTCCGCCGACGATGTGCAATTCCGTAATGCCGAGCTTCAATGCCTCGCGCGCTTTCTCGACCATCTGCGGGATGGTCAACTCGAAACCATCAGCGTCGCGTTTCTTACGCGCGAACGAGCAGAACTGGCAGCTCAGGATGCAGTAGTTCGAGTAGTTGATATAGCGGTTGATGATGAAGCTGGCGCGGTTGCCGACCTTCTTCTGCCGCGCGAGATCAGCGATGGCGCCGAGGGCGTTGAGGT